>NZ_JBFUIB010000114.1:0-9568 GCF_056402095.1 Peribacillus sp. P4_C12 | reverse complement strand
CATATAAATCATTCAGAATATATTCATTACCTTCTTCAAGTATCCTGACCCATTAGATCCCCTAGATAAAGGGTGCTGCAGCAACCTCCCTTTTCGCATTCAAGTGGATAGACCTAATATTGATTCCAATTATTTACCTGGATATTATTATAGTGGAATATAAAAAACGACTATCTTTATAAAATAGTCGTTTTTTATGCAAATATTGCATTTAAAATTTGTTCATTTAAAAATGGTAGAGATAATTTTTTCTGTCGTCATCTCACTATCTACCACATATGTTCCAGGACGTAATCCGTTGGCCTTACCTTTCTTTTCAACTTCATCAGAAAAATCCTTTGCATTCTTAATAACTTTTGCTCGTTGAAGGGTTTTACCAACGTCAATACTTGTCGAACCTTTAGACACTTTTAGAACTGTACGGTACACGACCTTTTCTGTTGTTTCTGTTTTCGCTTTATCTTTAATGGATTTCGTTTCAGCAAGCTGATCTTCCCACTCTTTTTCTGAATGTATGACATATCCTTCAGAAGACAGCAAATCTTTCATATCATCTTCTGACAACTTCTCTGAAGTCTGTGTTCCGGTCGCTTCACTGGGACCAAAGAAGTATACTGCACCGCACAAACCCGCCGCAACAATAAGACCTCCTGCAAAGCTGCGCATTGATTTAGATGTCATTGGCAACGTTTCTCCTTTCATTAGTTTTTATGTAAGGAGTAAGCAAGCGTTCTATCTCATTTTCTGACTGTTGTGTTTTCAATGCGATGCTTTCAAATGAATACCCGCGCTTATGTAAGTCGAGAACCTCACGTAACAAGAGCCGCTGTTCAGAAGAACCTGCAAGAATGCCTGTCTCTTGTGCTGTAATTTCAGCATCTATCTCGATTTTTCGTATTTTTTCTTGTAGTTGATTTACTTCATCTCCAAAAGTACTAGCAAACTGTTCTAATTGTTTATCCACTTTTATTGAATCCGTTTTAATAAACGACAAAATGAACAGTAAAACTGCTACACCAAACAAAATGACTAACGCCCATTCCATCATTCTATGTCCCTCCTTAATCTTTGAATCTATTTTCTCGCTTTCTAATTATATATTGATTCGTACGAAAACTCGATTTAAATGAATAAAATACCACAATAGTCTCGTAGTTTATACAGAAAAATACATAATTAGCCTATTTCCAAGTTTATCAACAGCCAACACACTCATATCTATCATACCATATAAGGACAATGTTACCATAAAAAAAAGACTTGTTGCCTATCAGGATAATAGGATGAAGATTTTTTATCATGTTAGTTTTTAGCCCACTCTCATATGAGGTAAACTCTGACAAAAAGAACAAATTGGATTAGCTCTACTTGCAACAGCTAATCAAGATGAAAACGTATTTGAACGAGCCAATTTGATATTCACCGTAATCTAAATCCTCATATTGTTTTTGGACACGGTAATCATTTCTGTTGCGCCACTTCACTCACGTTCCCGAAACCATTTACTGATGTAATCGAGAACAGTGCGGTATATGGACAATACCTATTCAATTGAAAAAATAAAAATGTAACGCCTTCTACTATTTTAGAATGCGTTACATTTTAGAGTATTGTCCCTGGTGGAATTGGGATGCAGAAATAAATCAGAGCAAAGGATAGGTAAAGCTTTGGAGCTATATAAAAAAAGAAAATTTACTAATTAAGATCTTTCGAGATTATAGTGCAAGAATCTCATTTATGTACTAGATCTAAATATGGATTTTATTCTTCTACTTCAAGCAAAAAAGAACGATTCCTTTAAAAGGAATCGTTCTTTTGTTTGTGTTTAATTTTCAGTAGTTTCGCTTACTCCTGAATAGCTTTTCTTATGCTTCACGACAAAGTAAAGCAGTGTCAATATCATAAAACCAATTGTAAAGCCAAGTAAAACATAGACGTTTTGCCACATTAAACCAAAGTTACCACTTGATATTACTTCTTTAAATCCTCTTACTGAGAATGTCATCGGTAACCAATTATTGAATATTTGTAATGGTTCTGGTATTAATTCAAGTGGGAATGTTCCAGCACTTGTCGTTAACTGCAAGATCAAGATAACTATCGCGATGAAACGACCTGGATCTCCCATTGTTGTTACAAGCAACTGAATCAATGTAATGAATACCAAACTCGTTATAATCGAGAATATTACGAATAACGGTACACTTTTCACTTCCATATCCAGCAGTACTAAAGTTAATCCTGAGGCAATAATTGCTTGGATAATACCTACTGAAGCAATAATGCCAAATTTACTTAAGAACCAAGTGAACCCGTTTTTCGGAATTCCAATCGGCTCTCTTAATGGAAAGACAATTGATAGTAATAGGGCACCAACGAACAAACCTAATGATAGGAAGTAAGGGGCAAAACCTGTTCCGTAATTTGGAACTTTATTGATACTCTCTTTTTCAACCTTAACAGGTTCTGCAACCATGTTATACGTTTCTTCACCAGCATTAATATCTGCAGAATCTTTAGCAGCTTTACTGATTTTATCCTTAAACTCTGTCGACCCTTCTGCCAACTTACTTGTTCCACTTACAATTTTACTAGATCCATCAGCTAATTGACTAGATCCATCAGCTAATGCTGCCGATCCTGCTGTAAGTTGATTGACTCCATCTGCAAGTGTCGTTGAACCTGCAGCGAGGTTTTGGCTACCAGTTTTTGCTTCTGATAATTTCTCACCGAATGTTACTAGTCCTACTCTTAATTGAGCTTGACCTTCTTTTAATTGAGCTGCCCCTGTTGCTAATTGAACTGCTCCTTCATTTAATTGAGAAACACCTGTTTGAAGAGCTTTTTGCCCATTATTCAATGTGGCAATATTTTCAGAAAGACTAGCTGAACCTGCTTCAATTTGACCTGCAGAGCTAGCAAGCTCTTTATTCCCAGCTTCAAGCTTTGTTGCACCTTCTGACAGTTGTGCAAATGCTTGCTTCAAAGCTGCTTGCTGTTCTTCAGGTAATGCTCCCATATACGGTTCTAATTGCGATTGAAGGGTAGAAACTCCTTCTTTCAATCCTGATGCCCCATTAGCTGCGCTATTTGCACCTGTTTCAAGCTTTTGTAAGTAACCAGTAAGCTGCTTACTTCCATCATGGATTTTTTCAGTACCCGAAACAACCTCATTCATCTTCGCTTCAACTGTACCAATGCCAGAATGAGCTTTTTCTATACCGGCTTGAAGGCTTCCTGCCCCATCTTCTGCCTTTTTCGCTCCATCAATCAATTGATTTTGAGCGTTAGATAACTGGCCCAAACCATCAGCAAGTGATTGTGCTCCTTTTTGTAACTCAACGGTACCGTCCTGAACTTTCTTAGTTCCACCTGTAAATTCAACTTGTTTCTCAGCTAATGATGTTAATTTTTCTTCTAAAGTTTTTACACCATTATCAACGTCCAGGATTMCATCTTTCAGTTTCCCAGCTGCTTCATCCGTTGACTGAAACCCTTCACCCATTTCTGTTATGATGTCAAACATCGTTTCTGCATATGTCTCAGTTACTTTTTCTGCTAGAGCCATTTGGATTTTTTGAACAGCTGTTTCTCCTATTTGAGCTGATAAGAAGTTAAAGCTTTCATTTGGAACATACTTTAATTCGAGTTTTTGCGGCTTATCATCCATTAACGTCGTCGCGTTTTTCGAAAAATTCTCTGGAACTTCTACTAGTAAGTAATATTTTTGATCCTCTAAGTTTTTGTAGCCCGTTTTACGATCAACAAACTGAAAATTAAAATCCTTACTTTTCTTCAGTTTTTCTACAAATTCATCACCGAGTTTTAACTCTTCTCCCTCTAACTTAGCACCAGTGTCGTTATTTACAATGGCAACTGGTAAATCTTCTAGGCGATCATACGGATCCCAAAAAGCCCATAAAAACATACCACTATACAAAATAGGAATAAATAGAATTGCGATAATTGGAATAAGCAGTTTTTTATTTTTATACAGGCCAAGTAACTCCTGTTTTATTAAACTAGATTTCAAAGAATCCCCCCCTAAGAATAAATGACCAATTAATTCATTCAGTCATTTTTTTGTAAATAATAATGACTATCAGGAGTGACAGCCAATCCGTTAAACAAATATAACTGAAATAGTTCTGCTATTTCTTCTTTTTCAAGTGGTTTATGATTTCTTTCCCAATCGAATATAAGTGCTAAATATATCTTCAACATGATAAAAGCTGTTATTTCAGGATTACATGGAGAAATATCTTTCTTTTCGATAGCTATTTTAATTTTCCCCTTAATATAGGAAATGATTTCTATTTCTAATTCATTTAACATTTGTAAAACTGCTGGCGTTCCCATTTCTTTTTCTTCCTGAAATAGCTTCAGTGATAATTGATGCTCCTTTCTGAATTCTAAAATTCGATATAGTGCACTATGCAGGTTTTCATAAAAGGTTAAGTTTGGTTTAATTGACTGCTCAGCCTCATATTTCATTTCTTCAATCATTCGTAACACAATCTCTTTAAACAATTGCTCTTTATTGGCATAAAAAGTATAGATGGTCCCCTTGCCGACATTTGCTATTTTCGCTACTTGTTCCATAGTTGTAGCTTTATAACCAAAGAGTGAAAAAGACTTTGTCGCAGCTTCTAATATTAACTTTTTCCTGTCAATTGACATATATCACCTCGAAATGACCGTTTGAACAAATCGGTCATTAAGTTATTTTATGATATTAACAAATTTTTTTTATTATAGCAAGGCTTCTTTTTTAAAGTTTAGGAACATCATATCTTTCTATCATCTCTTTTTGCTTTATTACCCATATTGATTACTTACTATTAAAGTATAATAAATGACAAATAAGGATCTAAGCGATAAGATATAGACAATTAGGTTCCTTTTCCTGATTACTTAAATAGGTTGGTGTAAAGATAAAGACCATGAAATGAAACAAAAGGTAACCAATACAAATATGCATAGTATGCATATTAAGGAGGACACCATGATTATTAAGATAAATAATATACCGCGTTTCATGCAGGACGAAATCGAAAAACTTCAATCAAAACTGTCTCCATTATTGAAGAAAAATATGAAATACGTTTTTTTTTCAACCGTGATGATAGGGTTTTCCATCATAAATCTATTTTTTCTTTTATTTAAAAATGACTCATATCCAATCTCTAAAATTGCCCTTGCAATATATGCATTAGTGGGTGCTATAGGATTTGCCCTTTTAAAGGAAAACAAACACAACCAAAAAGAAATAGTGAAAATGAGCCAAAAATATATGCTGGCGAGAATGAAAGAAAGCAACTATTTAACCGATGCCAGGAAAAGTAATTACTATAAAAAGGTAAATGAGCAGCCGCTATCTGCAATGAATGTCTTTTTGGAGTTTCTCGCAGAAGAGGAACAAAGGAAGAACCAACCCTTCCAAAATGAATAAATATAAAATGGAAGTTCGCAAATTTTTATAACTTTATCGGTCGTTGAAATAAGTTAACAAACGATTAGCGCTTTTTAAAAAATATAAGGTTAAACAAACAACTCAACCAGTATGCTCCGGTAGACTACCGATTCATACTGGTTGTTTGCTAGGCTTTTAAACTGTCTAACTAACGAGGTAAGACCACTTTACGATAGATCTATTCCAAAAAAGGTTGAATAATATTTCTTGGCATTCACAAATTCTTTGAATTCTCGTGTCTTTTTAATGCTGTGTACTTCCATTGGCAGAAAGTAATTAGTCATGAAGGGCCTTATCAATAAGTTCATGAAAATAGACTGCTGCATGTTCTGTTGGAGAAAAGATACCATTTGTAAACACCTGGTAATTTAATCCTTTTTGCAATTTTTCCACCAGTTCAAAATCTTCCTGCCGTACTTGATCAACAAATTT
This sequence comes from Peribacillus sp. P4_C12, assembly GCF_056402095.1. Lineage (NCBI taxonomy): Bacteria > Bacillati > Bacillota > Bacilli > Caryophanales > Bacillaceae > Peribacillus > Peribacillus sp. P4_C12. Next base: position 3,663 of record NZ_JBFUIB010000114.1, on the reverse strand, counting down.
AAAATAGTCTTCTTTTTCTATTGTTGTTTTTTCATTGAGGGAGTAATCACGATAAATACCTAGCGACGTCTCTGCATCAACAGGAATTACTTGAATGGTATTCACATTCCCGTCTCCTGGATAAACGTTAATCATCATATTGGGCCAAATCCAATAAAAACACGCTTGGTCACCTTCAGCATTCTTACTTGCTGACATATATTGATAGGTAAATTTGTCGTGTGTCGTTGTGCAAAAGTTCGATATATCAAAAGATTTTGCAAAGCCAGGATGAGCAATGGAACAATGATCACATTCAAGGTAGTTGTCAACAACAGCTTTCCAATTAGCCCTAACTACTCGACGAGTTTCCCTAACTAGTTTTAGAGAATCAAAGAAGGGATACTCTTTCATTTCCTCTAAAAATTCCTGATATGCTTCTGCCAGAGAAGGAGCATTTTTGTCTAGATTGACAAAAATCATAGCATTCTGAACTTCTAAGCGAATGGATTTCATACAGCCGTGTACTGTTACTGACAATAAAATTTAACACAATAACCCCGTTCAAGAAATCCTGAACGGGGTTATTCAATAAACACGACCTGTTTTATATTGAGTATTTGAGAACAAAGAGCTCAGTTGTCCATCATCGTAGATCAGTTCAATTCAAGGAGGTTTTACTTACGACTTACTTAAAATAGGATCTGCTATGACGAGAATTTTCCCAGCCTTGATATCCTCCACATACTGATCGATTTCTGCTTTATCTAGACCAATATCCAATAATGGTTTCTTCAATCCTCMGGCACCTGATGCTGCCCCAGCTGCCGCTCCTCCAAATGTGGTGAAAATAGGGCCTGCAGCTAATATCGGGCCGATTCCAGGTACAGCCAATGCACTCATCCCAATAACTAAACCAGTTAAACCAAGAGCGCCACCTGCTGCTGCACCGGCTACGAATCCACCAGTCTTTGTAGGACTCACTTCCTCGGCTTCATTTGGTAATTTATCAATATTTTTAGCGACTACTGATATTTGATCAGATGAATATCCTTTTTTCTTTAAATTTTCAACTGCTAAGGTTGCTTCATTTTCATTATCATATATTTCTATAAATCTATTGTCCATGGTATCTTCTCCTTTATAAGTAATGTACTATTCAATACCCTTAAGTGAGTTTTGATAACCATCTACTAAAAAATGGAATTACCCCCGGATTTGTCCCTCGCCATAAATAAAATATTTGCTTGAAGTTAATGCCGGCAAGCCCATTGGTCCACGTGCATGAAGCTTTTGTGTAGAAATGCCTATTTCAGCGCCATAACCGAATTCAAATCCGTCAGTAAAACGTGTGGAAGCATTATGATAAACTGCTGCTGCATCTACTTTATTCAAAAAGACAGCCGCATTTTGTTCATCTTTTGTCAGGATTGCTTCGGAATGATTTGTACCATATCGATTAATATGTTCAATAGCATCTGAAACACAACTGACGGTTTTCACGCTAATTTTCAATGCTAAATACTCTGTTGACCAATCTTCTTCCGTAGCAGTTTTCGCTTCAGGAAAAACGTTACAAACCGCTTCATCACCGTATATTTCAATGCCCTTTTCGTTCAGGACTGCCAAAAGACGCTTCCCATTTTCTTCTAACCATTTTTTATGAATAAGCAGGCTTTCAATCGCGTTACAAACGGAAGGACGCTGTGTTTTACCGTTTAAGACAATATTCTCTACCATGGTTAAATCTGCCGTCTCATCGATGAAGATATGACAATTACCTGCCCCCGTTTCRAGGACGGGGACGGTGGACTCCCTAATTACTGTTTCAATTAAATTCTTTCCACCGCGCGGAATCAAAACATCTAAATAATCTTTAAGGTGAAAAAGTTCCTTAGCTGTTTCACGACTTGTATCTTCAATTAATTGAACAGCATCTACAGGAATTTTCGTATTCTTCAATGCTTTGTGAATAGAAGAGACTAGCGCCATATTGGAATACTTGGCTGAAGAGCTTCCCCGTAATATAACCGCATTCCCTGTTTTTAAAGATAATGTAGCTGCATCAATAGTCACATTCGGTCTTGCTTCATAGATCATTCCAATAACACCGATTGGGACACGTAATTTTTTAATTAATAAACCGTTTTCTTTTTCTATCATTTCCAATTTTTCACCTATTGGATCTTTTAATTCAATCAATGGCCGTATCGCCGCGGCAATGTCATCAATACGTTTAGGGTTTAACATAATTCGGTCTAACGTAGACTCACTAAAACCTTTTAGCCGGCCTTGTTCGAGATCCTTTTGGTTTTCTATTAACAAACTTTCTCTATCAATAACTAGTTGCATGGCGATTTTCTCAAGCGCCTCATTTTTCTGTTCGGTAGACAGTCCGATTAGCTGATAACTTGCTATTTTCGCTGCCTTTCCTTTCTCAATCACTTCACTCATTTTATAAGCCCCCTTCACCTTCGATAAAATTGATATACAACTATGCCTTCACCCATTTATCACGATGGATTACTTCAATGGAAGTTAGTACAAGCTCCGTTGTTCGTTTGCCCATCGCCAGTTTTAACTCCGCTTCGGAATATAGAACCTCTCCACGTCCTAATAAYCCATTTGGCCCGAAGACCTCGACGACATCTCCCTTATTGAAAACTCCTTTAATATCATAAATCCCAGCCGGTAATAGACTGCTGCCATTTGAAACTAGTGCCTTTTCTGCACCTGCATCGACATAGATTTTCCCGGATACTTTTGAATGAAGGGAAATCCACTGTTTGTTTTTTGTAACAGTTGTTAAGACATCATTGCCAATATACGTGCCATCACCATTTCCTGAAAGTATTGTAAGAAGCTTTTCACTGCCCTCTCCTGAACCGATAAATACTTTGACTCCAAGAGACAGTGCTGTTTGCGCTGCAATCAGCTTGGATTTCATTCCCCCCGTACCAACACTTGAACCCGCTCCTTCAGCCATTTGTAATAACTCTTCGGTAACTTCGGAAAGCTTATCAAATCTGTTAGCCTCTGGATTTGTTTGGGGATTGGAATCATAGAGCCCATTAATATCAGTTAAAATAATCAGGTTGTTGGCATGGACAAGCCCGCTTACAAGAGCAGATAGCATATCATTATCACCGAAAGTCAACTCTTCTACAGATACGGTGTCGTTTTCATTTATTATCGGGAGAATGCCCCGCTCAAGCAATTCCATTAATGTAGCATAGGCATTTTTATACCGATCTTTTTTTGAGAAATCTTTTCTTGTAAGTAAAATTTGTGCTGGAACAATTCCAAAGTGCCCCAATTGTTCCATATAAGACTGGATCAACAGGCTTTGCCCGACGGCTGCAGCTGCCTGTTTTCCTTTTAGAGTAACAGGTCTTGAAGGGTATCCGAGCTTGCGAAAACCGGTTGCTACAGCCCCTGATGAAACAAGAACAACTTCATGTCCAGCCTTCCTTAATGCTGCCACTGCCTGGATATGATCGGAAAATTTMTTTTGGTCGATTTCACCTTGAGTGTTGGTTAAAGAACTACTTCCTATCTTTACAACGATGCGCTTCTTTTCCATCGATTTTTTCCTCCAATTAATATCTTAGACATGAAAAAAAGCCCTTTTCGTCCTCGAAACAAGGACGAAAAGGGCTTCTCTCCGTGGTACCACCTTCATTG
>NZ_JBFUIB010000113.1:0-9713 GCF_056402095.1 Peribacillus sp. P4_C12 | reverse complement strand
CGTTCAAACTTCTCCTTATTCCCTTTTAGAAGGAAATAATCAGGACATATCCAATTGGCTTGATTCAGTCGATTCTGTGCTGCCGATTATCCTTTCGCTACTGCTTCTCATATTATACCTGTTTACTGCTTGTGGAACATTCATTAAAGTGACAATTCTAGCCGCTTTTGGTCTTCTTTTCAAAAGCACTCTTGGTCGTTCGCTTGCTTATAGGCATCTATGGAGAATTGGTGCATACAGTATTACACTTTCCACTATTTTCTTTACCATCATGGACATCTTTAAGGCAAATGTTCCATTTGCTTCGCTCCTTAGCTGGTTTGTGACATTAATTATGATGTACTTATCAATTAAAGAAACATCAGCTGTTAAGGAATAATGAATTATATGCTAATGAATTGCAAAAAACCCGCGCCGATAAGGCCCGGGTTTTTACTTTGGGAATATCACTGTTATACAATCACTCAGTTGTTATTTATTAGGTTTATTAACCTTTAATCGTAATAATGGAGGCAAAAAAGATTGATCTGACACCAAAGGAAATCCGCTACTTTCTTAACACCAATTCATATAAAAGGGCTTTTACACAACAAAATAAAAAAGTCGGACAAGTAAGTCCTAATTTTCATTTGAAAAATCTGCCCAATTTTAGGCATAATCTTTAAACCTTCCAAGTATATATGTATTAAAGACAAGCTTGGGAGGATGGAAAAATGAAACGGCTACTGCTTTTTATCTCATTCTGTTTCATTATATTTATTATTTATTTTGATTTARCCACAGGTACACTGCCGGATTCCCATCCATCAACCACTTCAGTCGAGCCATCTGTTCCGGCAAGTAAGCCTGCATCTGTCCCTTCAGTGGCTTACAATGAAATCACCATCAAACCTGGTGATACATTACTCTCCATCGTTGAAAAGGAAATCGGCGCATCAAACCAGCCGATCGAGACAATTATATCTGACTTTCAAGGACTGAACGAAGGGTTGAAGCCAGAACAAATGCAAATTGGCAAAACATATAAAATTCCTATTTATAAATAGCTATCAAAGGGTCCACGGTTTCAAAAACGGAATACTTTCTTGATACAAAAAAAGATAATGCATCCTATTCCTTGTAAAGCGGTATGTACATTGATACAATATTTTAGAGAAATAAATTAAAAATCAAAACTGATTTTTTCCTAAAGGAGAGAATTCCACTTGAGTGAAATCATACATCGCACTAAGACGCGGCCAATTAAAGTCGGAAACTTAACAATTGGCGGCAATAATGAAGTTATTGTACAAAGCATGACTACAACAAAAACACATGATGTTGAAGCAACAGTTGCAGAAATTCTTCGTCTTGAAGAAGCTGGTTGCCAAATCGTACGTGTCGCCTGCCCAGATGAAAGAGCGGCTGATGCCATTCCTGAAATAAAAAAACGGATAAACATCCCACTTGTAGTTGATATTCATTTTGATTATAAGCTGGCTCTTAAAGCAATAGAAGGCGGAGCAGATAAAATCAGGATTAATCCTGGTAACATCGGACGACGTGAAAAAGTTGAAGCAGTTGTTAAAGCTGCGAAAGCAAAAGGAATTCCGATTCGTATTGGAGTCAATGCTGGTTCTCTCGAGAAGAAGATCCTCGATAAATATGGATACCCAACTGCCGATGGCATGGTTGAAAGTGCCTTACACCATATCAAGATCCTGGAAGATCACGATTTCCATGACATCATCGTTTCCATGAAGGCTTCTGATGTAAATTTAGCCATCGAAGCATATGAAAAAGCTTCAAAAGCATTCGATTATCCTCTACACCTTGGGATTACGGAATCAGGTACACTGTTCTCCGGAACTGTAAAAAGTGCTGCCGGACTAGGTGCCATCCTAAGCCAAGGTATCGGAAGCACGATGCGTGTTTCCTTAAGTGCTGATCCTGTCGAAGAGGTGAAAGTGGCAAGGGAGCTTCTAAAAGTATTTGGACTTGCTTCTAACATGGCTACTTTAATTTCTTGTCCTACATGCGGACGTATCGAAATTGATTTAATCTCAATCGCTAATGAGGTTGAAGAGTACATCCAGACGATTAAAGCACCAATTAAGGTATCTGTTCTAGGTTGTGCGGTAAACGGCCCTGGTGAAGCTCGTGAGGCGGATATCGGCATTGCTGGAGCACGTGGTGAAGGTTTACTGTTTAGAAAAGGACAAATCGTACGTAAAGTGCCTGAAGAAACGATGGTCGAGGAACTGAAAAAGGAAATTGACAAAATCGCTGAAGAGTACTATGAAAAACAAAGAGCAGAAGCTGCTGCTGCAGCCTTAACTAAATAAAAAAAGTCCCGAATTTTATTTTCGGGACTTTTTTCTTTTAATACACTAAATTTAAATAAATATAACTCATCATTGGTCGATAAGCCATTAGAAAAGTGTTAAGCATAAAATTTGTACTGATTACAAACAAAAAAAGCGCCTTCAATGTCATGAAAACGACATCGAAGGCAAGCTTATGCTCCTTTAAAAGAACGGCAGAATAAATATGCCGACAATGATGGAGACTGCACCAATAACTATGGCCCATGTACCCATTTTCGATCCTCGAACGCGAGCAAAAATACCGACAATTATCCCTAAAGCCCCTAAGATGAAGGGCATCATAAATAACGATATTATGGAGATGATTAAGGATATAACTCCAACAACGTTTCCACTTGAAGTCCTATCTTCAGAATCAACCGACTCGTCATTATATCCTCTGCTTCGCTGAGGCGGTGTTGATATTTCGGCAGAAGTTTCTTCACGATAGCGGTTATCCGTCTTTACATTAGACTCCCTATTTTCATATCGCCTGTCATCTGCAGCTGTATCTTCATTATAATAACGCTCATGATGCTGATCATCTACAACAGCTGGTACACTTTCCTCTTTAGATCGCATCTCATCGTCAATACTGGAGTATTGATCTTTTTCCATTCGTGCATCCCTCACTTTCATTTGTAGGAGCATTTATAGTGTATGTACAATCTATAGAAACTTCCGTAAAAAAGGTTTCATGTCTTGGAAATAAATATGGTTTTTTTCCATTACTAAGTTGGTATATGGTACACTATTACAAGTATTGAAAATGAGGAGAGATTCATCATGAAAAAACGTTTTGGCATTGATATAGATGGGACTGTTACAAGACCTGATACCATGGTCCCCTATTTAAATAAAGCTTTTCAACTGAATTTAGCTTATGAAGATATAACTGAGTATGACTTATTCCCTTTTGTAAATGTACCAAAAGAAGACTTCACCAAATGGTTCATAGAAACCGAGCCACTCATTTATTCCGAGTCTATATTGGCTGAGGGAGCAAAAGATGTATTGGAAAAGTGGACAGACCAAGCTGACTTATATTTTATCAGTGCCAGAAGCAACCGCCTGCTGGATGTAACAGAAAAATGGTTTTCAACGAATAAGGTCATTTATAACCACCTAGAGTTGGTTGGTTCACACGATAAAGTTGCTACAGCCAAAAAATTCGCCGTCGATCTCTTTTTGGAGGACAAGCATGATAATGCGGTGGCCATTTCTGAAGAATGCAAAATACCCGTAATTTTATTTAATACCCCTTATAACCAAGATCCTGTGCCCGATAGAGTGATACGAGTCAACAATTGGCAAGAAGCCTCTCACTGGGTGAATAATTGGATGGCAGAAAAGCCCCTTACTATAAAATAAAAAGAAAAACCATTGACTGAAGTCAATGGTTTTTTACGCTTCTACAGAAACACTACATGTAGGACAGCGTCCGTAAATTTCAAATTTATGTCCCGAAACGTCATAGTCCTTCAAACTTTCCTGAAGTTCCTGCATCGGGCATAATTCGATTTCCTTCGTTTTACCGCAATTCAAACAGATGAAGTGGTGATGGTGTGAAGAATGTCCGCATGTAAAGCGAAAATGCTTTTCTCCTTCCAACTCGGTCGTCTCAAAGATTCCGAGTTCGACAAACAAGGAAAGATTACGGTAAATCGTATCGAAGCTTAAGCCTGGATATTCCTGTTTCATATTCTCCAACACATCTTTAGCGGTTAAATATTTATCACTGGAAGAGAAAAGCTGAAGCATTTCTTCTCTCTTTCCTGTATGTTTAAAGCCTTTATCTTTTAGTAATTGCATGGCAGTTGTTACGTTCAAAACATCACCCCATCTATCGATTTTTCCACTTATCAAACAAAATTGACAAGATGAGAATTAGCACTGCGATAATAACAATTGTCCCACCTGGAGCGAGATTAAGGTTGTATGATAAAAATAATCCGCCGACAACGGAAATTTCACCGAATAGTACGGAATAAACAATCATCTGCTTAAAACCCTTCGCAAAGCGGAGGCTAGCTGCAACTGGTAGCGTCATGAGCGATGAGACTAGCAATATTCCAATAATTTTCATCGAAGCAGCAATGACCAATGCTACCATGACAATAAATATAAAGTGAATCGCTTTATAAGGTATTCCAGAAGCTTTAGCATGCTCTTCATCAAATGATAACAGAAATAGTTCTTTATACAATAGGGTAAGCATCAAGGAAACTACTATTCCCACTGCCAAAATGACATACAAATCTGAACGGCTGACTGCACTGACACTTCCGAATAAATAACCATATAAATCCGTATTGAAACCATCCGCAATTGAAATAAAAATTACACTCAGACCCATGCCACCGGACATAATGATTGGGATTGCAAGTTCTTRGTAATGCTTGTACACCCCTCTTAATTTYTCAATAAATAAAGAACCCCCTACCGAAAAAGCCATCCCTATATATAGCGGATTCAATCCAGCAAGTGATAGAAAGCTCTTCTGTAGCAATAAACTAAATGCTATACCAGCAAGCGCTACATGACTAAGTGCATCGGAAATCATCGACATCCTTCTTACCACGACAAAAACGCCTACTAATGGCGCAAGCGCTCCGATGATGATTCCAGTCAAAAAAGCGTTCTGCAAAAATTCAAATTGCAATATCCCCGATATCATTGGGCTATCCTCCAAAATATTTTAATGATTATGATTTAACAATTGGACGCCGTGCCCATAAATTGATGACAGTTCTCCCTCATCCAAATCATTATATTCACATGCATCCCCATGAAAATGAAGCTTTTTATTCAAGCAGGCGACATGTGTGACTTTATCGGTCACCGTACCAACATCATGAGTGACTAAAATTAGGGTAATTCCTAATTTTTCATTTAACATTTCCAGCATTTCATAAAATTGGTGGACGTTCTTTGAATCCACTCCGACCGTAGGTTCATCCAGGATCATCAATTCCGGCTCACTGACAAGTGATCGGGCAATGAATACCCTCTGCTGCTGGCCCCCGGATAATTCACCGATATTGCGGCTCTGATAATCGAGCATGTCCACAGATTCCAAAGCTTTCTTTACCTTTTGCTTATCCTCTTTACTTGCAAATTTAAATAAACCGATTTTTTTGGTCAAACCGCTTTGAACCACTTCAAATACAGTTGCAGGGAATCCTGAGTTAAAGGAGTTCGCCTTTTGTGACACAAACCCGACCTTTTGCCAATCTTTAAAGCGTCGTATATCTTCCCCAAATATTTCAATTTTTCCTTTTTGGAGCTTAAACAAACCAAGTAGCAACTTCAAAAGTGTGGACTTACCGGATCCATTTGGTCCGACAATTGCTAAAAAAGCCCCTTTAGGGATTTCAAGCGAAACATGTTCCAACACTAGATCTTTTGTATATTTGTAAGATATATCTTCTAATTTAACAATGGGGTTTACTACATTATCCAAAGAGATCACCTTTTTTTTAAGAATCATTACGATTAACAATGGTTAGTATAAATCAAAGAAGTTCAGATGTAAAGAATCCTGCCCTCTAATCAAGAGCTTTTTCGCCCTGAAATACCAAAATTCATTATTTACATCAATTTCTCGAGAATCAAACAAAGTTTCATGTTCACATACGTCTACCTTCTTCATATGTTTTAAAAAAGGAGGAGATCGTATGAAATTATTTGAAATGATGGTTAATCATAAAATTAACAATATACGACCCGATGAACTACTTTCCCTTGCGAGGCAGCACCAGGTTTCACTAACTCAAAAACAAGCACAAGATATCAGCGCACTTCTAAAAGGTAAAAACATTAACATTTTTGATATCCGTCAAAGACAGAACGTTCTTGGTCAAATTACTAATGTTGCCGGAGCCAGCACAGCCAGGGAAATTGAAACCCTCTTCAACAATCTTACTTCCAATTTTTAAATAACTCTGCCGGCTGTCTGACTTAGTTACCTAGGCATTCGTCCACATTATAAGTAAAATGAAAGGACGATTCATCGTTATTTCGATGAATCGCCCTTTCAACATTATTATTTTTGTAACATGATCTTTTCCAATACATCTTCTTCGAATTGATTGTTCTTAAACATATCAATTTCAAATTTGTATGGTGCCTTTTTGTCTTTCTTGTCTTCTCCTACATAAGGTGTTTCCAGTATTTTCGAAACATCGCTTAATTGCGGATGATGGACAATATAATTCAACGCATTAAAACCAATATGGCCAAAACCAATATTTTCATGGCGGTCTTTACGCATACCGCGTTCATTTTTGCTGTCGTTGATATGAAGGACCTTAATGCGGTCAATACCGACTAGTTTATCAAATTCATTTAGTACACCATCGAAATCCTCGATGATATTATATCCAGCATCATGAGTATGGCATGTATCGAAGCATACCGATAACTTATCATTATGGGTTACACCGTCGATGATCATCGCTAACTCCTCGAAAGAACGGCCACATTCAGTTCCTTTACCAGCCATCGTTTCAAGGGCAATTTGAACTTTATCATCGGCAGTGAGCACTTCGTTTAAGCCTTCGATGATTCTCTTGATTCCGAGTTCACTGCCTGCACCAACATGTGCACCTGGATGAAGAACAATCTGTCTTGCACCTAACGCTTCTGTCCGGTCGATTTCACTACGTAAAAAGTTGACTCCCAGCTCATATGTGGCTGGATTCGTCGTATTTCCGATGTTGATGATATAGGGGGCATGGACCACGATATCACTTATTCCATTTTCCTCCATATGCAATCTACCGGCTTCGATATTTAAATCCTCGATTTTTTTACGTCTTGTATTTTGAGGGGCTCCCGTATAGATCATGAATGTGTTGGAGCCATATAAAACCGCTTCTTGACTCGCAGCAAGAAGCATATTTTTCCCGCTCATAGAAACATGCGATCCAATCTTCAGCATCTAATTACTCCCTTATTATTTCTTTCTCTGTATACGACGTTCACGTTTTTTAAAGTTTTCCACATCACGTTGAATTTTCTTCTTGTAACCAGGCTTAACTTTAGTTGGCTTCTTAACATGCCTACTTGCTTTAACATCAATATCAGATTTTTGTTTCTTACGGTTTTTCCGTTTATTGCGCTCTTCTATATTAACCCAATCGCCGTTTTGGATATCGGCATCATGAAATTCGATTCCCATCTTTTCAAGACGGTTCAATGAATCTTCATCAGATGTAGCATAGATTGTTGCGGCGATACCTGAATATCCTGCACGAGCTGTTCTTCCTGTTCTATGGATATAAAAGTCCAAATCTGATGGCAATTCATAGTTAATGATATGGCTGACACCTTCAATATCGATTCCACGCGAAGCCAAATCTGTCGCAACAATGAATTGATATTCCAATTCTTTAATTTGCTTCATCATTTTTTTACGCTCACGAGGTGTTAAATCTCCGTGAATACGACCGACATTCAACCCTTTTTCAATCAAGGAATTAGCCACATGATCCGCCATTTTTTTGGTATTTGTGAAAATAATCGCCAAATACGGATTATAACGAACAATGATATCGTGCAGTAACTGCTCTCTGTTACGATGGCGGAGCGGAATTAAGACATGTTCAATTTTTGCAGCAGTCGCCTGTTTAGGGTTCACTTGAACATATTTCGGATTCTCCATATATTTATTCAAGAATGGCTTTAATTTTTCTGGTATAGTTGCCGAGAAAACAAGCATTTGAATTTTTTCAGCCATACGTGATGCAAATAAATCGACATCTTCAAGGAATCCCATGTCAAGCATAAGGTCCGCTTCATCGACTACAAGCATTTTTGCTGTATACACTTGTAAGGCCTGAGCTTCAACCAAATCCTTAATCCTACCAGGAGTCCCAATAACCAGTTGTGGCTGTGTCTTCAATTTATCAATCATTCGCTGTTTATCAGTACCACCGATAAAGCAACGGACTTGAATCTGCTCATCCTCAGGGAAATGGTCTGCAATTTTCAAAGCTTCTTTGTAGATTTGGTTCGCTAACTCACGGGTTGGTGCGGAAATAATCGCTTGAACTTCATTTTTACCAGCATCAAGCTTGTTCATAATTGGCAGCAAATAGGAATGTGTCTTACCCGTACCTGTCTGCGACTGTCCTATTAAGCTACTTCCCTTTAAAAGCGACGGAAGCACACGTTCTTGAATTTCCGTCGGCTTATCGAACCCTAAAGTACGAACCGCATCTAGAATGTAGCTTTTCAAATTAAATCGTTCAAATTGGTTTTGTTTCATCAAAAAACTCCTTTATCCTTGTCAGTCAATAGACATGTCCTATTATTATAATAAATTTTATACAAAAAGCGCAAGCGCCTTGGGTAGCTCGTGAAGAAAATAAGGATTGACCCATAAGGCGATTTTTGCCTTTTGAGGTCCATCATCTTTTTCACAACGAGCTAGGCGCTGAAGCTAAAAAAATATAAAAAGCGCAAGCGCTTTGGTTAGTTCTCTTAAAATGGACTCTTGCAAACGAAAAGCCCCTGTCCTGGCCATAGCGTATCCCCCGCAGACATGGAGCTAAAAGACTACCGTTACCATCTTACCTTCTTTCCGGTTACTTCACAACAGCCCAGTCATTCTTTCCTCAAACCTTTTTTGTTGAACTGCATAATTTATATAGAAGAAAACACCAGCATATAAACTTAGAGGAGGTGAAACCTATGTTCCCAGGTAGAAATCGGCCACCCGGACCCGGATTTCAACCACCTAATGCAAGGCGAATGCCGCAGCCACCAGGCCCGTTTAGAGGACCCCAGCAGCAAAATCCAAACGCTTTTCAACAGATGCGTCGGCCTGTTGCACCAAATAGACCTCAAACACCTCAAGGTTTCCGAGGTCCATTCAATCAGCCACAGAGGCAGGAACAGCCACCTGCGAAGAAAGAAGGATTGCTATCAAGAATTCTGGGTAAGTCCAAACAGAATGCAGCTTCCCCCAACTTATTTGCGCCAGCTGCTTCTTCCACCAACCAAAATTCTTCAAGAAGTAGTGGAGGTGGGATTTTAGAGACATTAAAAAACCCTGATTCCCTGAACAATATGCTCAACAACACGCAAAAAGTGCTGCAGGCAGCCGAACAATTCACCCCAATGGTAGAGCAATATGGCCCAGTTATTAAAAACTTGCCGTCCATGTGGAAGGTTTTCCGAAGCATATCATCCAGTGATGATACAGTGAAATCAGAAGGTGAAAGTGAAGTTGAAACAAAAGCAAAGGATGTGTCACCAAATACCAATGAGTTAAAGGAGGATACAACTAAACAAGAAACCGTTACCCCTGAAAAACCAATCTCTAAAGTTCGTCCTGAAACCACAAGGGTAAGGTCTTCTGGC
>NZ_JBFUIB010000112.1:0-9740 GCF_056402095.1 Peribacillus sp. P4_C12 | reverse complement strand
GCGGGATGCTACATCTTCCTCGATATGTGGAGCGAGTCCTAGCCACTCTGATCCACGATATGAATGGATAAAGTCATCGTCCGCCAATTGAAGCAACAATTCCTTAATTGCGGTGTTTTCCAATGATGAATTATTCTCCATTTTTCACGCCTCCTGCCCAAGACATTATCTCTTTTTCATCGAGCATTTCCTGCTCGTACTTCCGCCATTTTTTCTTTAGATACCCATAACCTTTTGTTGTCCTGTAATCTTTATTATCTATACGTTGAAGTGTTTTCTTTTCTTCAACCGTCATTTTCCGTATATTCTGTCTTTTCACAACCCAGATATCATCAACCGCTTCACGTCTCATGAAATTTTCTTGTGCCATCATGATCGCGATATCCTCATTAGGGGCCAGCAGGCTAAAATGATATTGGACTGGTGAAGTCTGAGTTTTACGGCTAAATACTTCAAATTCTTCAAAGTACGTTTCTTGTCTAGTTTCCATATCGTTCTTCCCCCTCCCTTAGATGACCTTTGGGGCTAACGCTTCGCGCACCCATTTATTATTTTCATAAGAAATCCTTCTAAGATTTAAGCGCTGCTGTGAACGGGGACCTTCATTCCTTGCTATTATCTTCAATTTCCCCCAATCGGGTTGTTGATAAATCCACGTTTCAGTATCTTTATCAAATCGAAGTGTTTCATCAGGAATGGTATAGCCAAGTGAAAGGATCCGCTTCACATATTTAGAAAAAAAGGCTTGGCGAAGTTCTTCATTCGTGCTTGTTCTGATTCTGTATTTAATCGTTACATCTTGTTTGGAAGAGCCAACTTCATTCTTACTAGGAGGTCCAAAGAAGAGTAACAGTGATTCCCACCAATAATCTATGGAGTCTTGAACCATTTTTCTTTGTTCTTCCGTTCCTTCTGCCAAAGCCATGATTATCGCTTCACCATGCTGGGCATGAAAAACTTCTTCCGCACAAATCCTGTGTAAAGCACGAGCATAAGGACCGTATGAAGCACCAAGCATGTTCGTTTGGGAAATAATAGCTGCTCCATCCACCAACCAGYCGATCAACCCTGCATCTCCCCAAGATTTAGATTCCATATGGAAGACATTATGAAACTTTAAATCTCCTGTAAACAAATCTTGCATCAAGTCATCCCTTTTTTTGTTGTACGGCTTTAACAAATCCTCGGCGACGCGAAGCAATAATTGTCCATGTCCCATTTCATCCTGCACTTTTGCCATGATTCCAAGTTTTCTATTCAAGGTAGGGGCTTTAGGTACCCATTCTTTTTCTGGAAGTGCCCCCATGATTTCACTGATTCCATGCATTGAAATTAATTTAATGAGTGTGCCCCTGTAATCTTCCGGCATCCAATCATCCGCTTCTATCTTTTCTCCTGCTTTGATTCTGGCAATAAATTGATCTAACTTTTCATGTTCTGCCATATCATTTAAAAGAACGTTCATCTAAACACCTCTTATCTAATATATATAACGTTAATATAACGTTATTATATTTTATTGTTATATTAAAAGCAAGACTAATGCGTCATTTTTTCTAAATAATAGGAATTTGGTGGAATTGAACCATTCTTTTATTCAACCAAAACCTTACATGGCGACGACTCCACTTTGATAGAATCTGTTGGGCAGCCTTCCATTGCATCATCCAGATCATCATATAAATCTTCCGCAACTTCTGCAGTTCCTTCATTTTCATCCAGAAGAACAAATGCAATTCCTTCATCATTGTAATCAAAAATTTCTGGTGCTGCTGCACCACATGCACCGCATGCAATGCATGTATCTTGATCCACAATTGTATATTTAGCCATGATGCCTTCCCCCTTATTCTTATTTCGTAATTGGTTCTTTCTTCTCTTCCATTAAACTTGTACTATGAAGTGGCTGAACTTTTGAAGATGGATCAATGTATACTTTCGCATTGCTGATTGCAGTAGGAGCTTCACCAAATCCACTAGCTATTAGCTTTACTTTTCCATCGTATGTACAAATATCACCCGCGGCATAAATGCCCGGGATATTCGTTTCCATTCTTGAATTAACGACAATCGCATTTTTTTCAATTTCAAGCCCCCAGTCTTTAATCGGTCCCAGGGATGAGATAAATCCATAGTTAACCACGACTGCATCTACCTTTTGTATAGATTCTTGACCATTATTCACATTCTCGAGTACCACATATTCAATCTCTTCAGAACCACGCAATTCAACAGGGACATAAGGAGTCATTACATTAACGGTAGAGTTCGTTAAATTTTCAACGCTATGCTCATGTGCACGGAATTTTTCACGTCGGTGCGCAATGGTTACGTTATTAGCGATAGGCTCCAGCATTAAGGCCCAATCAACTGCTGAATCTCCACCACCAAAGACCACAACATCCTTTTCCGTAAACGAATTTAGGTTATCCACAAAATAATGAAGGTTTTTCCCCTCAAATTTTTCTTCCGTACTAATTTTTAGTTTCCTCGGCTGAAATGCACCATTACCCGCTGTAATAATGATTGTTCTTGAAAAATGAACTTCTTTATTTGTTGTTATCTTAAAAATACCATCTTCCTGCTTTTCAATTGTTTCAACCGCCTGCTCTAAGCAGACCTCTTGTTTAAACGCTTTCATTTGTTCTTTTAAATTATTAACTAGTTCCTGTGCCCGCACTTTTGGAAATCCTGCAACATCATAAATATACTTTTCTGGATATAATGCAGATAACTGACCTCCTAGCTGTGGCAAACTTTCTATGATCTTGACAGACATTTGTCTCATGCCACCATAAAATGCTGTAAAAAGCCCAACTGGTCCGCCGCCAATAATCGTGACATCGACTACATTACTTTGCTGGTTCATCTGATTTCTTCCTTTCCATCAAGTTATGCATTAATCACAGCATCTTTCCGCTTGTCAACAACACGAATGGCTTTTCCCTCTGAACGCGGAATGCTTTTTGGGATGTTAACAACAATATCCATTGTTACAAGACATGTGGATTTCATATGGTGCTGAATCGCCTTCTTTAATTTTTGTACATTTTCATGTGTTAAGTCTCCATCTATACCTTTATAGAAACCGCTTTCAATTTCAATATGCAGTTCAACACTATCCATGTTACCTTTCTTAATAAGATGAATCTGATAATGAGGAACAATCCCCTCCATTTGGAACAGCACACGCTCAATTTCAGATGGGAATACATTCACGCCTCTTACTATGATCATATCGTCCGTCCTGCCTTTAACACGGGACATTCTTGTTGTCGTACGTCCGCATCTACACTGCTCATGAGTAATGGAAGCAATATCACCTGTACGATATCGAATAATTGGTAGCGCTTCCTTTGTTAAACTAGTAAAAACAAGTTCTCCATCTTCTCCGTCCTCTACGGGTTCAAGCGTATCTGGGTTGATTACTTCAACAAGAAAATGATCTTCTGCGATATGAAGTCCATCCTGTGCTTCATGACATTCAATAGCAACACCAGGCCCCATGATCTCACTTAGACCGTAAATATCGACCGCTTTCAAGTTCAGTTTCTTTTCAAGAGTAGCTCTCATTTCCTCTGACCATGGCTCAGCTCCGAAAATTCCATACTCAAGCCCATTATCAGCTGGGTCAATCCCCATCTCTTCCATCTTTTCAGCAATATTCAAAATATAAGAGGGAGTACCACAAATGCCTCGCGGTTTAAAATCATTAATAATGGTAATTTGACGATCTGTGTTTCCACCTGAAATAGGAACCGTTGCAACGCCTAACTGCTCTGCACCATAGTGAAGACCCAGTCCGCCTGTAAACAGACCATATCCGTATGCATTATGAAAAATATCCGATTTCCGCCCTCCCGCAGCGACAATTCCTCGCGCGACGATAGTTGCCCAGTTCTCCAAATCATTTTTTGTATATCCGACAATTGTTGGCTTCCCGCTTGTTCCGGATGATCCATGTATACGTGTTACATCTTCCATCGGAACCGCGAATAAACCGAACGGATATTGATCGCGCAGAACCTGTTTTTTTGTAAATGGAAGCTTTGTAATATCGCTTAACTGTTGAATATCTTCTGGATTAAGACCCAGTTCTTCAAATTTCTCTCTGTAATAAGGTACATTCTCATATACATGGCTTACCGTTTTTTTAAGGCGTGTCACTTGTAATCTTTCCATTTCAGTACGCGTAGCTGTTTCAACTTCTGGATTGTACATTGTTTCAGTCCCCCTTATTTGCTCGTTCTTCATCCGACCCCTTTTTCATAACGATATAAAAACGGAATATTAATTATTGTTATGTTTCATTTTTAAGATTAATACGCCATTTATACGTTGTCAATAATGTTTTCTTTGAAATTAACAAAATTAGAAAAATTAACAAAAAATTTAATTTTAAATTTACATAACTTTCTGACTATGATACTTTTACATTGATATATATCACATTTAGATGCACTCGTTTTAAAATCGTATTATAATTTCAAGGGGGTATTATTATGGAATCGCCTGTAAAAACAGATCATTTAATTAATGGCAATGACAGAGAGATTCAGTATCGTAAATTAATTGAAACAGAAGAATTCAAAGATTTACTTCAAAAGAAAAAAGCATTCATTGTACCAGTCACTCTATTCTTTCTTACATTTTATTTTGTCCTGCCTGTTTTAGCTGCCTATACAGATGTATTAAAGGGCGAAGCTTTTCTCAATATTACATGGGCATGGGTGTACGCACTTCTCCAATTTGCTGTCGTATGGATCGGAGGAATTGTCTATATTAAGAAATCAGCGAAGTACGACAAGATGGCTAAGAATATTTTAACTAAATATCGGGAGGAGCTTGGCGAATGAGCACTTTATCTCTTACGCTTTTTTTAGGCATCATTTTGTTAACGCTTACAATAACATATTATTCTTCTAAAAAGACGAAAAACGCAAGTGATTTTTATACAGCAGGTGGCGGATTGACTGCCTGGCAAAATGGATTAGCCGTGGCCGGTGACTTTATGTCAGCTGCTTCTTTCCTAGGAATTACAGGAGCGATCGCACTAATTGGTTTCGATGGCTTTTATATGAGCATCGGGAACCTTGTTGCATTTCTCGTCTTATTGTATCTTGTTTCAGAACCACTGCGTAACTTGGGAAAATATACGCTGGCAGACATGATTTCAGCGCGTTTCAAATCAAAAAAAGTACGTGGGATAGCTGCCGCGAACACACTTGTCATTTCAATCTTTTACATGATTGCACAACTAGTTGGTGCTGGTGGATTAATTAAACTGTTGCTCGGCATCGATTACGGGCTGTCCGTTCTTCTCGTCGGTGTATTGATGACAATTTACGTAATTTTCGGTGGGATGAGAGCGACAAGCTGGGTGCAAATCACCAAAGCGGTTCTTTTACTGTGCGGTTCCGCTGTGTTGACCTTTATTGTTTTTTCCCGCTTTAATTTTAACATCTCTGAAATGTTCCACCATGTTCAAACAGCAACACCTCTTGGAAATAATTTTTTAAATCCAGGCAATAAATACACTGATGGACTTGACATGATTTCATTTAATATGTCGCTTGTCCTGGGCGCAGCTGGCCTTCCCCATCTGCTCGTCCGCTTCTTTACAGTAAAGGACGCGGCTACTGCAAGAAAATCGGTAGTTTATTCCACATGGTTTATAGGCTTATTTTTTATCATGACTATTTTCCTAGGATTCGGAGCTGCTTCTTTCGTAGGATTTGACCGTATCGTTGAAGCAAACTCCGCTGGAAACATGGCAGCACCACTCCTCGCATTAACCGTGGGCGGTGAATTTTTGTTCGCCTTCGTTTCAGCCGTCGCATTTGCCACTATTTTAGCTGTTGTATCCGGTCTTGTTTTAACGTCTGCGTCCGCTTTCGCACATGACATTTATGGAGAAATTATTAAAGACGGAAAAATAACTGAAAAGCAGCAAATTCTTGTAGCCCGTGTTGCATCAGTTAGTGTAGCTGTTATATCAATTGTACTTGCCTTGTTTGCACAATCGTTGAACGTCGCTTTCCTTTCTGTACTTGCATTAGGTATCGCTGCAAGTGCCAACTTGCCGATTATCCTTTGTACAATTTATTGGAAACGATTTAATGCAACTGGAGCGATCACCGGCATGTTATTCGGGTTACTCAGTTCTCTTATATTAGTTATGCTCAGCCCAAATGTATGGAATCCGGAACCTGGAATGGGTATTTTCACAGGAAATCCTCTCTTCACAATGAGCAACCCGACCATTTTAACCGTGCCACTTGGTTTTATTGGTGCATATTTAGGGACAGTGTTGTCTAAAGCAAAAGAAGAGGAAAATAAATATCCGGAAGTACTTTTCAAATCTAATACCGGATTTGGGATAAGCTCAGCGAAAGACCATTGAAGAAAGGAGGATTTCCATGACCATTCAATTAGATGATCAGGATATTCATAAATTACATTATGATCAAATTAAGCAAGTTCTAAAAGACGAACCATATGCATCTTTTCTCGGTATGAAACTGACAAAACTTGGGCCTGGCACAGCGGAAGCTGAATTAATCCCTGACGACCGCATGCTCAATTCACATGGAACGGTTCACGGGGCAATTATCTTTTCACTTGCGGATTACGTATTCGCAGCTGCGAGCAATTCATACGGCAAAATAGCAGTGGGCGTCACAACCAACGTTAACTTTATATCAGCTGGCAAACGTGGTGAGACTTTAACTGCAACTGCAAAAGAAATAAAGAAAAATCACAAACTCGCATGGTACAAAATCGAAGTCCTAAATGAAAAAGAACTAATCGCAACCATGGAAGCGATGGTATATCGGAAGAATCATTATTTTGTTCAACAAGATGAATAAAGCATTATTAAAACCGGACAAGTCAGTCGACCTGTCCGGTTGGCTTTTTCTCCTTGATAGATAGGCCTTTAACAAGACATATATAGGAGGGTAATAGATAACTGGATTCAAAAAATAATACTTAAAATGACTATCGCTACAGTTGTACGGATTTCAAAAGTTTTCCGACTAGTTATTAACTACAATTCCGGAGTCCATCACTTTTAACCACTTCCCCCGCAGCCATCATTTGCGACCCTGTATCAAACCCTTCCCAATGAGCGCGACCAGGTTCACTAAGATGGACATGCACATCAATCATACCCGGAAAAATGTACTGACCTTTCGCCTCATACTCTTCATTAGCTTTACTATCTAGCTGATTCCCGACCTTAACAATCACTCCATTTTGAACCGCAATATCAGCTTTCTGCACTTCATCAGGTAAAACTACGTAACCATTGCGGATAATAAGGTCGTATGTTGGCATGAACATCACTCCTTCATAATAAAAAAATCAAATAGAACCCCTACCTACACCCACTTTCTCTGTCTTCCCTACATATACATCCAGCGCAGCCTGTAAAGCTTCTCCTCGATTCACTTCGAAACCTTGGCGTAAAAGAACGGCTTCTAAGGAAGCTAGCACAAAGAGAATGTTTTCTTTCCGACAGCTGAATCCCATGGTGCCGATTCTCCAGATCTTTCCGTGAAGCGGACCAAACGAGGAGGCGATCTCGATACTGAATTCATTCAACAGCATACCTCGTACCGCTTCCCCGTCGATACCTTCTGGAATTCCGATACAAGTTACACACGGAAGTTTGTTTTCCTGATCCCCAAATAACGTTAATCCCATTGCCTTGACCCCTGCAATGAGGGCAGATTCATGGATTTTATGACGAGCGAAGCGTTTTTCCAAACCTTCTTCAAGTACAAGGCGCAGCCCTTCACGTAACGCATAAATCATTGAAGTTGCCTCTGTATGGTGATTCAAGCGGCGCGGGCCCCAATAATCCTGCAGCATACTTAAATCGAAATAATTGCTGGTGATGGGGCGGTGGCTCAAGACCTTTTGGCGGTCCTCTTCTGTCGCAATCCCACGTTCCACTTTTTTACGAGACTGAATGATTTTTTCAATTCTCTCATTATACGTAATCGGCGCCATCCCTGAAGGAACAGACAAGCATTTTTGCGTCCCGCCTATTAATCCATCAATACACCATTCATCTACCTTTACGTCTGTTCCGCCGATGGAAGCAACCGCATCGACCACAAGCAAGACATCCAATTCACGGCAGGCCACCCCGATTTCCTTCAACGGCTGCATACACCCCGTAGAAGTTTCTCCATGAACAATCGCGGTTATTTTTGGGGACACTTTCTTGATTTCCTTAATGACCACTTGCGGATCAAACACTTCTCCCCATGAACATTCAATCGTATGAACTTCCGCTCCATATCGTTCACAAATTTCAACTAACAAATGACCAAATCTTCCGAAAATAGGAACCAGAACTTTATCTCCCGGTTCAATGATGCTGCAAAGGATGGCTTCATTGCCGGATCTTGATGTACCATCAATTGGAAAAGCCCACTTATTTTTCGTTTGAAAAACCAACCGAAGCATTTCCATCACTTCATTCATGATTGTAGTAAATGCGGGGTCAAATTGCCCTAATATAGGTGTGCTCATCGCTCTTAGCACACGCGGATCCACCTCGACTGGACCTGGAGTCATGATTGTCCTCATTGGTGTATGTAATTCTGAAAATGCCATTTTCCTCAGCTCCCTTTAATAGGCTAATCTATATAGTATTTCGCTTACAACATCGATTCCCCTTTCCAAATCTGGGCTTTTTTCTTATAGAGCTAAAGGGACAGCTTAGCGAAAAAGAGGATATCCACTTTGTTTTGAAGAAAAAGACAGGGAAAAGCTTTATTAAAATCTATAGACTTTTTATTTGTGATAGATATTTAAATTTTGGGGGAATTCACTTGAAAATCATAGATACCATACCGTTTTTTGTAAATAACTATCTACCTTCTTTAAGATTTTTAAGGCACTATTACAATGAATATCCCGATGTATTTAAAGAATACTTTTTATATCATTGCAAAGACAATGAAGAAAGGCATAAACAATCAATATCAATATATCCTCAAATTTTTTCAACCATAAAGCAAACTCACGAGAACATTGTACCTATCATCAAAGAAATAGAGGAAGAATATTTTAGTATATATCAAGTATCCTTTCAAATTGAAGTAAATTTAATAGTTGGAGGCTTCGGTTCTAATGCCTATACATATCGTCAAATCATACCTAATATAACTTTTGCTTTAGAAAAATTATCACCAGAATCTAATCATTTAAAAACCATTGTTGCACACGAGTTTGGTCACGCTACACATAACATTATTTCAAATAACGCAGGAATTGACTGGACAAAAATTCAGTGGAACAGCCCTCTTACTTGGCTTTATCAGGAAGGAGCAGCTACACATTTTTCTAGGAGAACAGTACCTGATTTGCACCCTTCTATTTATTTTTCTTTTAACGATGGGGGTTATGAGTGGTTGTCATTTGCAGAAGCGAATAAACAAGATGTTAAACTGGGGTTTGCAAAAGATCTTGCTACTTGTACTCCCCAAGAAATTTATCGTGAGTGGTTTTCTATAAATGGAGGGGGGAAATTTGGACATAGTCGACTGGGATACTTTTTAGGAGATATGTTATTCCAACATCAAATATCACAGTTAGGAGAAATGAGCGCAATTGTTGCTTGGAAGGATCAACATTTTGAAGAGAAAGTTAATAGCTGGTTATGTTATTAAAACGATTTATGAGGAATCATTCAATTGAATATATTAAGAGCATGTTTTGATCAA
>NZ_JBFUIB010000111.1:0-9832 GCF_056402095.1 Peribacillus sp. P4_C12 | reverse complement strand
ATAATGCCTGTATTGAATCCTTTCATGCCCTATTAAAAAAGGAAGAAGTCCACCATGTACAATATCTAGACTAYCAAACAGCTAAATTAGCGATGTTCCAATTTATTGAAGGTTGGTATAACCGAAAAAGAATTCACAGCAGCTTGGGCTATCAAACCCCACAAGCCATTGAAGATCGAATTAGGAATACAGCTTAAGATTTAACTTTTTAGTGTCCAAAATATTGACTCAAATCCAAACGCACATTTTAGACATATCTAATATGTGCGTTCTTTAATTAACTTGTTATTTAACTAACGCACCCGTTAGTTGATTAAGGATTTTTGTCTTTATGCAATGGGCTTCTCATTTGAGGGGTTAGTATAGACCTTTAATGATAGTGCCATCTTTCCCCGTTTCCTTCTGCTATAGGCTCTTGTGTCTCAGCATCAATTATTAGAAACTTATGTTTCATTTTTTCTTTTGTATCTTTAATTGAACAAAAAAGATATATTTGGCGTTTGGGATCTATATTGGAGTGTTTGTTATTATAAATATTAACTAGTTGATATTTTTCTGCATGTTTATCTACTATGAATTTTAAGTCTTTATAAAGAATTTTTTCTCTAATATTTAGGGTCGCTGCATTGTATTCGCTATAATCCCCTGTTTTTTTATTATTATAAAATTCATTTGCATTAACCAGATGTTTCTTACTATTGTCGGTATACCTTTCAGAAGTTTGTGCATTAACATTAACATTTACTAGCATTAGCATAGCTAAGAATAAAAAAGGCAATTTATTTTTCATTGGGCATCTCCTTTTTCTTTAACAATATTAAAGGTATTATCCCCAATTTTTGATTTTCTTATTGAACTAAACTGCCCCGATAGTTCCATAAGGAAAAGAGCTGCCGAAGCAACCTTCCTTATTGAAGTAAAGCACCCGTTAGTTTAAGTATAATACTTCACAAACAAAAAGAAGATGCCTGGTTAAAGCATCGTTAAGACCTAAAAGTACTTAATACTACTTCTCAGATATTGCCTTTCTCGCTATTTCTTTATCATCAAAATGAATTGTTTTATCTTTAAATCTTTGATTGGTCTCATGACCTTTTCCAGCTATTATAACAACATCATTTGAAGTAGCCTCTTTGATAGCTTTATATATAGCTTCTTCTCGATCAGCGAGTAATTCATATTGTAATGAATTAGACTTTTTCATTCCTTTTTCTATGTCATTCATAATTTTAATAGGGTCTTCTGAACGTGGATTATCAGAAGTAACAAAAACAATGTTACTGTATCTGCTGGCGACTTCTCCCATAATTGGTCGTTTTACCTTATCTCTATCCCCACCACAACCAAAAACAGTAATTACTTTTCCTTTTGTGAACTCTTTAATTGATTTTAATACGTTTTCTAAAGCATCTGGTGTATGAGCGTAGTCAACTAAAACAAGATAATCTTGTCCTTCATCCACTATTTCCATCCTGCCACTTATACTTGTTAACAAGGAAAGACTACTTCTAATATTCTCAAGGGGTATTCCTTCAATTAACGCTGCTGTTGTACCAGCTAATGCATTATAAACATTAAACCCCCCTACTAATTGTAGGTGTATTTCAATTTCTCCTTTAAAAGTAATAAGTAAAAACCGAATTCCTTGCGATGTCATGGTGATATTTTTTGCAGAAACATCAGCTTCATTGTTGATTCCGTAAGTAATAACTTCCACTGATGATAATTTACGAAAATGTTCAAAATTTGGGTCATCTGCATTTAGGACAGCATATTTTTCATCTTTAGATTTAAATGTATTTCCGAGCCTAGAGAATAAAAGGCCTTTTGTATTCCTATATTGTTCCATTGTGCCGTGGTAATCTATGTGATCTTGAGTAAGGTTTGTAAATATAGCTGTTCTAAAGTTACACCCCATTACACGCTTCATGTCTAACCCTTGAGATGTAACTTCCATAACACAATATTCCGTGTTGTATTCCCTCATTTTCCGGAGATTTCTTTGTAAAATTGGGGGTTCCTGTGTATTTATATCTGTGGGATACATGATTCCGTTAATCTGAATGCCGTTATTACCCATCAGACCAGTTTTAAGTCCGTAATCAGTAAAAATTTTTTCAATAATGTAAGAGGTAGTGGTTTTGCCGTTCGTTCCTGTTATTCCAATAAGTTTCATCTCATGTGAGGGATGATTATAAAAATTCGAAGCAATAACTGCCATTGCATGTCTTGCATCTTTAACAAATATCTTTGGTACATCAATATCAACATCACGTTCGACTAAAAGTGCTACTGCACCATTCCTAATGGCATCTTTAGCATAATGGTGTCTATCTTCAAGAAATCCCTTAATGGCTGGTACACAGATAAACAAATTCCCCTTTTCCACTTTCCTTGAATCCATTTGTAATCCTGTAATTTCGACATCCATATTCCCTTCTATTTCTTTGACCATAAAAAGGTCAGCTATCTCTTTTAACTTCAAATTAGAACCCCTCTCAATTAATTATATTTATAAACTTTTATTGGCAATTTATTCTTATATTCTACATTCTTATTCAACAAACCTGCCCCGATAGTTCCATAACAAAAAGAGCTGCCAAAGCAACTCTCTTATTGAAGTAAAGCACCCGTTAGTTCATTAAGACATGGTCCTAATTCACATATAAATGCTGTTTCTCATACCTTCCCTTTATTTCTCCGATACCATCAATTGTAAGCGAATCAACATTTTCAATGGGATTATTTTTTAATATCAGATGTAATTTAATTATATTTTGAAGTCCACCCTTACAATAGGCAATAACAGGTTGTTGTACAAGATAGTCTTCATTGTTAATTCTTACTTTTATAAAGTTCTTATGTAAAAGCCTATTTTCAAATGGGACGATATTCATCGGGTCAAAAGATTTAGCAGTTATTTCACCTTCAATAAATAGATGAATTCCTTTTTGTTGTTCAAAATTTTCAAATGTATTTTTTCTATTTTGTATAGCAAAATTAATTACTTCCTCTGTTTCAGGACTTATTTCTACGTTACTTATTTTTATAAAGTCATCCGAAAGCTGTTTAAATATATCGTATAATGTTTCCTCTTTACCCCAAAAGCTTTCCTTCCAAMCTGGTGAAAACTCATCTAGTAACAAACACATAAACAAACCTGAACTATAACAACTCTTTCGTATATCAGAAGTGGATTCATATTTGTCAATAAGGTGTTGTCCATATTTTTTTAGAACTGATTTGTAAGCTATCGGGGTTTTTTCCGAGTAAGCCTTTAGTTCAACATACAACGCAGGTCCTTCAATTGTTTCAATTAAGTTTTCGTATAATAGATAATTATTAAATTTAGCAGCTCTTTTTTCTCTTAGGGCAATGAAAGTATTAAGATATAGTTTCTTTTTAATAATATTATTTTCTAACACCGCACTAAAAAGGTGGGTTCTTTCCTGATTTCGTAATTCCACATTTTCTTTTGATAACGGATATGTGATTCCCATAATTTCATTCGCAAACCGTGTTTCGCCCTTAACATATTGAAAACCGTGGAATAATTCGTGTACGAGAATAGAATATAAACTTTTATAATCCTCATACAATTCGATATTTACAATTGCTGTTGGATAATCATTATAAAGAATAAGTGTACAACCATTAAATTGTTCATCCCAATTTAAAATTTGATAATTATTTTGTTGATTTTTTTTCATTCTAGGATGGTTGGAAAGATAAACATAACTCTTATCATATAATGCGTAAGCAACCGATTCAAAACCTGACCAATAATTATCCAAATTTGCATTTACTAAGTCTTGGGAAATTCGATTAAGATATTTATTCATCCTTTTCACCTCTATATAAAATCCATTAAATCTAAATTCTCTTAGGGATGAAAAATATCCTTTTTCAAAAGGGAGCTTATTCAACTAAACTGCCCCTATAGTTTAAGTACATTCTTTCACAATCTCTATAATTTTCTTAACATAAATATCCAAAAACCACCTATGAAAAACTAAAGAGGTAATGTGATTTTAATCAAACTTTTTTACAAATTATCAAACTTTATTACAGAGCAACACCAGTGAATCAAAATCTACTGAAAAGTGGGCTTCAGCTAGTAAAATGCCTAGGAATGGAGAGTATGGTAAATAATTTGCATGTTATTATTAATAAGTAAGTAGATAAGAGCAATAGAAAAGGTGGAAATACATATGAAGAAGACAGTATTAGCATTCACAATTGCAGGAACGTTAGTAGGATTAAGTGGGGGATACGCAATCGGTTTTTACAATGCGGACGAAAGGCAAGATGAAAAGCAAAATGAAAAGATTATCGCAGAAATAAACCGTCTCTCAAAAATTAAGGAAATGCCAATAGTACAACTGGACGAGCAAACATCTGATGTATATATGGGTAGAGAAAAGCTGATTGCTAATGAGGGCGAAGATAATATCATTTCCGAGACATTTGAAATCAGTGATATCGACAATGGTAAACTCCTTGGGGAGAATTCGCGAGGCGAGGGCGAAGACATTACTTTTGATAAAAAGGTATTTACTACCAAGGGATTCCATCCAGACTATGGCAGTATATTCCGCGTGGGTTGGGAAGAATCCGATTATAAAAACAAAGAATGGGACAAAGTTGTTGTTCTCGAACAGCTAAAGTGAATACCTAAGATTGGAGAGTATGGTAAATAATTTTTATGACAAAAAGTATCTATTACTCGTATAAATAATACTTATGTAGAGCTTAAATCAACAATTACAAAGAAGTTTAGAAAAGTGAAACAAGAATTTAAAATAAGACGGTCCTTTTAAAAACCGTCTTATTTAGCTTTGAAACAAAATTTGATCAAATTAATACAAGAAACCTTGATAAATGAATAAATAAAAGGGCATGTTTTGAAAAAAAAATTAATCAAAACATGCCCTTGTAATTTTATTTGGATTATTCTTTTATAAAAAAGATTGATCATTTTTGTGTTCCTTAATCAACTAACGCACCCGTTAGTTTAAGTAGAATCCTTCACAATCTTTTCTACCCTTCCCAATCACTTAACGAATATAGAAATCAATAAACTAATTGCAAAGAAGATATATGCTATTTGAATGGTTGTATACATTGTAAATTCAAAGGCTGAAAGTTTCCTTTGTTTTTTGGTTTTTACCAAATGCCGAAGATAGAAAGAAGAACTAATAATAAGTATTACTATGGAAATTGTACGTAAGGAATCTGCATAAATTATCAAGTCTTTTCAACTCCTTTCTCTACACCCCCCTGCACGTAGCAGTAGTTCATTAATTTGATTCACTAACGCACCCGTTAGTTTAAGTACATTTATTCACAATCACAAAGTCTAAATAAGGTCTTATAATTTTAGAAACTTCATTGCTTGAATTAAAGTGTGACAATAATCGGACCATTTTTAGTAAGGATAATCGTATGTTCTAATTGAGCTACATAGCTTTTTTCTGTAGCATAGGTCCAACCGTCTTCTTTTTGGAATACTTCTTCTTCAAAGGTTGAGATAAATGGTTCGAATGCGATAACCATCCCTTCCTTTAATATTTCATTATCCCATGGATCATTATAATTWMAAATATGGTCAGGTGCTTCGTGTATTCTACGTCCRACACCATGTCCTGTAAGGTTTTTGATAACAGTGAATCCATGCTGTCTCGCTGTTTCGAATACTGCTTTTCCGATTCTACTTTTTTTGGAACCGGGTTTTGCTTTCTTWAGACCTGCTTCAAATGCCTTTTTAGCAACGTCGCATATTTTCGTTAATACTTCTTCTCCTTCTCCTACTACAAATGAGATTCCTGTATCTGCGAAATAAMCRTTCTTTGAAGCAGATACATCTATATTTACTAGATCCCCTTCATGAATAACCCGATGMCCCGGAATACCATGTGCCACTTCTTCATTAAGACTAATGCAAGTATAGCCAGGAAAATCATATTCACCTTTTGGAGCTGAAACTGCACCTGCTTTTTTAAAAAGTTCTCCAGCTATATCATCAAGTTCTTTGGTCGTTATGCCAGGAATTGTTCTTTGTACCAATTCATCTCTAATGGAGGCAACAATTTTGCCTATTTCCTTCAAACCATTAAAATCTTCTTCTGTTTTTGCAATCATTTTTTTCCTACCTCATTATCTTTTATTATCAATAAACTATATAAGTATTAATTGTACCTTTACTTTCGAAAAATAAAAGCAATGTAAATTATTTGGTACAATCCCCCTCAGCTGAATTTTTCTTCAATCAAGAAAAAGACCACAAAAAGGATCTGGTACATATGACTATACTATTAACTGGATTTACCTTCCACTTTTCTTATAGAACTAAACTGCCCCTTTAGTTGCATAACAAAAAGGTTGCTTCAGTAACCTCACTTATTGAACTAAAGCACCCTTTACTTTAAGTGTAATTGTTCACAAAAGTTTTCAGCATGGTTGTTCACTCTCTTAAATCGTGATGCGAAAGCCCTTTTCCTTCATACGAATGCACTACGTTTCCAGAGCACCTCCCAAACTATTATGGAAACAAAAAAAGCCGTATGGCTACGGCGTTTCTTGATCATCCCATTATTGTTGTAGCCCCGTTTCTAATCTACTTTACCGAGGTGAAGGATATAATATTTATCGGATTATTTGTCAGCTTAAGAAAAAGGAAGGCCTCATATATGACGACCTTCAAATGGAACTGTACTCCTTCCCATCGGATATACTTTATTGCTTCTCCTTTGCTTTCCAAATCAATTCTGGAATTAAGGGAAGATTATGAAGCGAAACACCAGCTGCTAGGGACAATGCATTCCCGAGTGCCCCAGGCATTCCCATTAAACCTAGTTCTCCTATTCCACGAGCTCCGTATGGTGCATCAATCTGTGGATTTTCAACAAAATCAACCAAGTAATTAGGATTCTCTCCATAGCGAAGTGGACGATACGTCCGAAGCTGCGGATTCAAAACCCTCCCTAAATCATCAAAATAAAATGTTTCTCTCCCAGCGAATGCTAGCCCCATGCTCATTGCCCCCATAATCTGACCTAATGCTGTTTTTTCATTCATCACCCTGCCAGCATCCACCACCGCAGCAGCATTAACCAGTCGATAAGTATAATCTTTACGATCGAATTCTACCTCTACTCCATAAGCCGCAACAGACCACTCCGGACCAGGCTTCCCAGCTCCAGTTTCGGGATCCAAATTCGTTATATGGCGTAAAATATATTTCCCTCTGCCAATGATTTGACCACCAATAGCGTTACCATTTGGATACTTATACCCATAACCAATATCTTCAAAATGGAGACCAATGGATGGATCATCACTCAAAAACACCCGACTATTTGCCACTTCCAAATCTTCTTTCGGTGCCCTTAGCACACATGAGGCCACTTCTTTTAATTGGTTAATCACATCTTCTGCGGCATTTAAGGTGGCCCTACCTGCCATAAATGTTCCCCTGCTGGCAACGGTCTTCCAATGTTCTGGCATGGTCTGGGTATCAACTTCCATTCTGACATGAATTTTATCGACATCCATTTTAAGTCTCTCGGCGAGGATTTGAGCAAGCACAGTCTTTGTTCCAGTTCCAATTTCGATAAGGCCTGACATTAAATTAATACTACCATCTCGATTAAAAGTTAAAGTAACACCGGAGGAAGAGTTGGCATCAATCGTTGACGTTTTCCAACTGCAGCTTACGCCTTTTACTCTAACAAAACGTTCATTTATCTCTTTAATCGGCCCTTCGTCCCATTTAATTAAATGTTTTACTTTCTCAATACATTGTGGTAAATCCCCTAAATTGCTTTTATTTAAAGAAACTCTTGTCGGTGTTGTATTTCCTGGCCTAATGGCATTTATATAACGAAGTTCTAGCGGATCCATCTGCAGTTTTTGTGAGAGTAAGTCCAGTGTTCTTTCAATCACAAAGGAAAGCTCGGCATGAGAAAATCCTCTGTATGGGGAGGCATACGGATGATTGGTATACATACAGTATGAATCACACCATAAATTCTCCACATTGTAGGGTCCTGTGCAATCGACTGCCCCAGATCTCGTTACATCAATTGCTTTATCCGAATAAGCACCCCCATCCCACAAATAAAGGATTTCCATAACTTTAATTTTCCCGTTACGGTCAGCCCCAATTTTAACTGTTGCATCCAAACCAATGTGACATGGAGATGTAATGATATCCTCTTCACGCGTATTAAAAACCTTTACGGGTCGGCCACCAACAGCCTTCGATGCTAAGTACGCAAGTATTTCAAGCTGAACGGGTGCTTTTCCACCGTAGCCTCCTCCAACAAACGGCGTGTGAACAACAATTTTCCCTATATCTTCACCAAAGTATTCAGATATCAGTGTTTTGACCATATAAGGTGCCTGAGATGAGGTCATTATAT
Source organism: Peribacillus sp. P4_C12 (assembly GCF_056402095.1). Taxonomy (NCBI): domain Bacteria; kingdom Bacillati; phylum Bacillota; class Bacilli; order Caryophanales; family Bacillaceae; genus Peribacillus; species Peribacillus sp. P4_C12. Next base: position 1,409 of record NZ_JBFUIB010000111.1, on the reverse strand, counting down.
TGATTGATCCATCTCGTGAAATCTCACAAGTTGAACATCTTGTTTCCATTGCGGCATGATCTGAAGGGGCAAAGGAATAGCTTGCTTCTACTGTTACCTCACTCTCAGACCATCCTTTTTCCATATTGCCCTTGCGAATTTTAGTAAGTGTTGCAATGTTTGTTCCCGGAACCGGGTGTGAATCTTTCTCCTTTTTATATTCGCCTAACCTCTCATGGACGAGGGGAGCATTCTTTTTGAACGCCTGTGTAGGTGAATTTACTACAGGTAATAATTCATAATAGACCTTTACCAAGTTAGCTGCTTTCTTAGCTTGTGAAAGAGTATCAGCAACAACTAATGCAACTGGTTCTCCGTGGTAACGGACCTTATCAACAGCAATTGGCAGGCGGTCGCGAATGGCCTCACCTGTAAGTGGAAAATGTTCTCCTGCGATAATCGCCCTAACTCCTGGTATTTTTAGTGCTTCTGTCGTGTCAATGGCAGTGATCCTAGCGTGTCCATATGGACTGATGACCTTTGTACAAGAAAGCATCCCGACTGATTGGTAATCATCTGTGTATTTCGCGGCTCCTGTCACTTTATCCCAAGCATCTTTACGAATGACGTCTTTTCCAATTACATCCAAGTCAATCCCTCCTAACCGTCGGTTTTCATGAAACCTTTCCCTGTATATTAATATTAGTGTAATTAAAGATAAATACAGCTCCGTAGAAATAAACCATATGATTAATGGCAAGCATGCCGTCTATGTACGGTCAACAAATGATGCCAAGTCGCTCCTAACCCAATTGAAATAGTTTATGACCAGCCCACGGATATGGCGCCTATTGTTAAAAATAGTATGAAAAAAGCCGACCTTTATTGGTCGGATTCTTCAAATTTGATTCCTATTTCTAGGGAATGATAGCTATTTTGAAAACTCTAATTATGGTCCAGACGACAAAACGCGAAAAACTATAATAATACATTTTATGTACAATAAACCTCCGAATTTTCTTCGCTTAGGATTTTCAAGGATTACATATCTTAATGAACTCCATCAGTTTAATAGATAATGCTCACGAATACTCGCTTATTCGCAGGATTTCAAACCACATGGTATAGGTTGCTTTAGAAGAATGAAAGAGATAGGACCGTTTTGATAAGATGAGGGCAGATTGAAATAGGGGATCTATTGAGAATCCCATATTTTTACATATGCTGCACGCATTTTCCACGCTGCCCTTGGAGGCTTTCCCTCCCATGTCTCAACGGGTCATAATCATATGCCCTTTCATTCCTTCGTCATGCCTATCCAAGGGGTGGAGGCTGGTTTTGCTAACGGAACGGGTCATTGCCCTTTTGTTCTATATATCCAGTACTTCGTGCTTTCTTTGAAATCCTACGAATAAGCCAACTTTCGTAAA
>NZ_JBFUIB010000110.1:0-9903 GCF_056402095.1 Peribacillus sp. P4_C12 | reverse complement strand
GAATGAGCAGCTTCGGTTAAAGCAGATTTTAAATGTTTATTTCCCCTTTTGCCTCTGGTTGATTTCCTTTTTCCTGCACTTTCATTGTGTCCTGGTACGAGGGCGGCCCATGAACATAATCTGGCTGCACTTTCGAACTGTTTTTCAACGTCCGTTCCGATTTCAGCTAGTATTTGTTCTGCCATCCGGGTGGCAATACCAGGTATTGAATCCAGTCGTTCTATGCTTTCTTGATACASACTAACTCTTTGGGCAACCTCTTGATCAAGTTTTTCAATATGTTCAGTCAGAAAATCAATATGAATTAGAATTGAGCATCATGCGTTGATGTGGATTCACATACCCATTCAGGGCAAGGATTAAGTCGTCTTTTTTCTTCTTCATCGAGCGTCGCGCAAAGTTTGCTAGTTTCTCAGGATCATCCTCACCAATTGCGATCGCATGAAGCATGTCCTTTGATGAAACACCCATAATATCCGATACGACAGAGCCTAGTTTGATATTTACACCTTCAAGCACCTTTTGAATTCGATTATGCTGTCTGGCTCGTTCTTCAATAATACTTCTACGATACCGAACAAGCTCACGCAATTCTCGTTGATTTCGATCAGGGATAAAGCTTGCCTTCAATAAACCATGACGAAGAAGTTGAGCGATCCACTCAGCATCCTTGACATCTGTTTTTCGACCAGGGACTGCTTTCATATGTTGTRCGTTAACAACTAAAAATTCCATTTCTTCAGCCTCAAWTAAGTTCACGATAGGCTTCCAAAACACACCTGTGCTTTCCATARCGACATGAGTGCAACCATGTGATTTAATCCAATCCATCAGTTGAATTAAAAACACCGTTTTTGTAGAAAATGTTTGAATCTCCTTTCCTTCGGGGGTCATAATGCAGGCGGTAATGTTATCTTTATGTACATCCATTCACATACTCGTTCAATGATAACTTCCATTGAAACCATCCTTCCTATGGCGAAAAAATTAGAGGCTGGTGCAAAAACCAGAATAGGATTARTCTACCATGAGTGCTTCCCGTAAGGGAGCGACAGTCTGTGATGCACCGAGGTCGTTGGAGTCAGACTAACGGATGGGCTCTAATGGCACCATAGTTCATCGACCTTCCTCACCCAGCCATAGAATCAGTWTGGACGGGTTTTCCACCATTTTCATTCTCTGTGGTGCAGCGCTGGTCGTGCGCTGCATGGTTGGCTAACGGGTGCGTTAGTAGATGGGAATTTGGGGTACTACCTATTGATGAAGAAGCTGTAAGTGCCCAACAAGATTTAGCTGATACATTTTATGGTTTGAAACTATTCCCCGAAAAAATAGACATTAAAACAGTGACAAAGGAAAATTCAGACTGGTATCCAGAATCGGTACAAACAAAGTAGATACTATTTAAGCTATATCTTTTATGAACTGATCTAAAGTTCTGACAGGTATAAAACACTCGACCCCAATATTCAATTGGAGTCGGGTTGTTTAAGTTGATTCCGCAAACAAGAAGCCCAACCAATTAACAACATAAAAAACTAATTAAGTGCAAGTCTTCATGTTGTATTCAACATGGTTATTCAGTATGAGTCGAAATAAAAAAACAGTCAGGAGAAAGTCAATTTCTCTTGTCTGTTTTTTGTTGTGTTAGGAGTATTTAAACTGTCTTACTATTGCTCTCATTATGTATTCGATGGAATTAGCTAATAAGTTGTACTATTTTGCTAGTGCCTCCTCAATTGTGGTTTTCAATTCATCTGCAGTTAATTCTGTAGGATATTGATATTCTTTGTTATTGATAAAAATAGTAGGCACCATTTTCACATTTCTGCGAATTGCCTCTGAAGTTACGTTCAAGCTAATTTCAGTATTTTGGGGTTCTTCTTTTAAGTGATATTTTTCTGCTAATAAATTTTTGATTTCTTGGTTGTTCAATTGATCCCATTGTCCTTGTGTTTCAAATAATTCCTTTAAGATTTCTTTTACACGCGAAGGATTCTCATAATCTAGGAATAGGTTGATTAACGTTCCATTTAACAGCATCTCTCTAGGCTTATCATAATGTTTTACAATGAATTCAACTTGCCCATTGTCTAAGTAGTCTTTTAAAACATCTTCTGCAATACCATAAAATGTAGCGCAATAAGGACACGTTAAATTTAAAAAAACTTCAACTTTTACAGTCGCATCCTTCTGTCCAAAACTCAATTTCGTATTCTCAATCTGATTTGTCATTTCGCTCACTCTCTTTCCATAAAATGTAATACCTATTTTTACAAATTATAATAATTCATACCTGAACTGTCAACATTAAAATTATTGAGGCATCACGAAAACATATATCAAAAAAGAAAAATTGGTTTATAAGTGTGTATGCGATGTGGAGTGTCAAAAATGTGGGAAAATACAGTATTCACAACCATATGATGAGGGAACACTGATAAATAACCTAGGGAATGACTATTAAAAGTGTTTTGTTATTAAGAAGTAAGTGGTAGAAATAGATTATGATATGCGAGTGGAGGGAGGACAAGGGAACCAGTATTTAATGCTCCTTTTTATCTTGCGTTCATAAATACTATCTCACGTTCAAACTGGATGGGGGGTAATAATCTACGGTATTGTCATTCCTGATTGTGTGTTTCAATTACTTTGGGGGCTTTATTTTATACGTATGTATATTGAACAAATCTGTATTGGACAACTTGAGAAGGACTAGTTTTAGGAATTCTTTGGTTCCTGGACGTTGGAAGAAGAAGACAGGTCAAAAAACTCTCCTGAAAACAGCCCTTCTCATAATAGAGAAAGGGCTGTTTTTAATACATAAGTAGATAAGGTAATTAAGTGGTTACTGGAAAAAAGTGGATAAGATTATTGAGAATAAAAGTTTTTAGAGCTCATCTACTTTGTTTCTTTTTATATAACTGTTAGCGTAATAACCCCGTTCTTGTTGACAAAAAGGCTATTTTTTGAAGATACTTGTCTTTTTTATAAGAAAAGTTGATTAACAACTAAACAAGAGCCCTATTTCAATAAATTGGTGGAAGGGTTTGAAGGACAAAAAGAAATTGATGAGTTAAAGGTAGGTTATATAATCAATGTTAGTTCAGTTGACGCAATAATATCTTTAACTTTATAATCTCTAGCTACTTCTACTAGTTTTAATCCCTGAATCGTGCATCGTTTAGAAAGCAGTGCACTTCTTTCAGAGTTGCACTGCTTTTTAAAATTTGTCCAGTTTATTATGGTCTTTAATTAGAAAATCGGTATTAAAGACTCGCTTAATGAATCATTAGTTTATTTATTTAACAAAACTGCTTCTACGTTACTAGGTTGTAGAGCTATTTGTAGTGCTCTTTTTTCTTCATTGTTTAAAGGGACCAATGGTAAGCGGACACCTCCAACATTTAACCCCCGCATATTTAATGCTGATTTTACCGGTGATGGGCTTGGTGCAGCAAATAATGCTTTCATAATTGGAAGAAGGTTACGATGTATAGAAGCAGCACCACGGACATCACCATTCTTAAAGCTATTGATCATTTCTTGCATTTCATTACCAATTATGTGTGAAGAAACCGAAACAATGCCTGTTCCACCGATGGCTAAAACCGGTAATGTTAACCCATCATCTCCGCTGTACAATGTAAAATCACTAGTTGTTTTGCTAATGATTTGTGCCATGGCATCTAAGTCACCACTTGCTTCTTTTACTGCCACAATATTGTTAATTTTTGAGAGACTAACAATCGTCTCTACTGACATGTTTACAACACTTCGTCCGGGGATATTATAAAGCATTACCGGTAATGATGTTGATTGGGCAATAGCATTAAAGTGCTGAAATAATCCTTCTTGAGACGGCTTGTTATAGTATGGGGTAACGAGCATAATTCCGTCGACTCCTGCTGCTTCTGCTTGCCTTGTTAAGCTGATAGAGGCTCTCGTGTTATTTGAACCAGTTCCAGCTATGACTGGAACTCTTCCATCAACAACTTCTACAACAATTTTGAATAAATCTACTTTCTCTTCTGCTGTTAATGTAGGAGACTCTCCAGTGGTACCAGCTATAACTAATCCATCAGAACCATTAGCAATTAAATAATTTACTAAAGCTCTCGTAGCATTAAAATCAACCTCATTATTATGATTAAACGGGGTAACCATTGCGGTTAAAACTTGGCCAAAATTCATAACTTCACACCCTTTTATATAATTTTTTTAAAAATTCAGAGGTGGTTAGGGCCATTCAGGAGTAAACGCAAAAAAGCAACAACGAGGATTCGCTGCTGCAGTAGAAACAATATTTATAAAAAAAATCGTTTCGGCGCGTAAGATAGCCCTCCATATAGTTTCCTATATGACAGTCCTGTATTTATTCAATAGCAGAACCAGCTTCAAGAACATGAGATTCTTTCCGCTTCGGCAAATTCCCCTTTCCACAATAGTCATAGGATCTCATTCTCCTCAAAATGTGTACTAATGGTCTTTGCTCCTCTATCCTCACTTCAAAAAGTATGAAGTAAGAAAATATTTAATTGACTGTAATATAACAGGGAATCCTTTCTATTGCAAGGCCAATTTAGAAATATTTTTTTAAGAATACATGGATAATTGATGGAACTGGCAAAGGTATTGGGCTGGATTCATCTTTTTTAGTATTATGTAAACTCAACAGATTAATAGTTTTATAAAACAAACTGTTTGAAAAGTTCCACCCTTTTATAGTCAGTTTTGCCAATTGATATATCTTATAGAARGAATTRGTATTTATCWTATGRATAYCAAKAATAATGATCAAGGAGGGGARGAYAACATGACTAATACAAAACTAACAAAGGAAAGAAAAGATATGAAAATCCGTGACGTTTGGGAAGCAAGAAAACGAATCGCTTCGATTGTAAGTAGAACTCCATTGATTCAATCTACTATACTATCAGAAAAAATTGGACGTCCTGTTTTTTTAAAGCTTGAAAATGTTCATGAGGTTGGAGCATTTAAAGTAAGGGGAGCCGCCAATAAGATACTCAGTTTGAGTGAAGAAGAAATAAGCCCCTGAATAGCTTTCTGAAAAAATGAAAGCTAAACGCAAACTTAACTGAAAGTGAAAACATAACTTTTAAAAGTCAAAAATACTACTTTTTTTAAAAATTTGATGCTGAGAAACGCTCTACAAAGAAGTTAACTACCTTTAGACTTATAATTACCTTTTCGATTCAAAATAAAGACGGTCATAAATTCTAGCCTAAAGGCAAAGGTAGGGTAAACTCACTTTCTACTAGTGGAACAAGAAACACAAAAATGATATTTTACATTATACAAAAAACGCCTGCCCAATGGATAGACGCTTATGTTATATTCAACGAAAGACTGAATGCGTAACAAACCAGCCTTTGTATAGTTTCTGAACTTCACCTTGCATTTGATCTTGGGTTCCAAGTAAATAAATTTCTTGTTTTCATCTACTATTAAATCTTATACTGGCTATATAATTGTTTTCTGGCTGCAGGAGTGACAATCTCCTTTATACCTGCTGGCTTTATCCGGTTGTTTTCCTCAATCCCTAAAAGCAAACCGAATTCATCTTTTCGTAATCCCGTTATCACTGCATCAGTATATTGATAATTGATTACCTTAAGCCAGTTATGTAATCGTTTACCAATCTGGTATTTCATCTTAAGAGCGCTATAATAAAATGAAAGAATAAGGAGAATAGGAGATTTCAATGAAAAGTTTTTTTAGCTTGATTCTCATAGTGACTCTTATTTCATCGTTGGACTTGGTAGGTTGTAGCAATTCTAGTGGTTCTATAGCAACTACCAGAGCCATCGGGACAATTAAGTTTGCTGATCCGGGTTGGGATAGTATTAGGGTACACAACGAGATCGCAAGAACTATTATTGAAGAAGGTTATGGTTATAAAACAGAATTACTTCCAGGATCTGAAACAGCTTCACTTTTTGCGATAAGTACTGGTAGTATGGATGTTTTTATGGAGATTTGGACGGGAGGCTACCCAGAACAATATGGATCAGCAATTGAAAATGGTGATATTATAGAGACATCTGTTAATTTTGAAGATACACGACAAGGTCTTTATGTTCCAACTTATGTTATTGAAGGGGATCCAGATCGTGGTATTGAACCGATTGCTCCTAATTTGAAATCGATTCATGATTTACCTGAATACTGGGAACTTTTTAAAGATCCAGATAATCCGAACAAAGGACGTATTTATGGTGCGATTCCAGTATGGAATGCCGATAAGGTCTTCAAAGAAAAAATGAAAAATTACAAATTATTTAAGACGTTTAATTATTTTGAACCAGCTTCTCATACAGCGTTAAATACATCATTTATTAGTGCGTATAAGAGTGGTAAGCCGTGGGTAGGCTACCTATGGGAACCAACATGGATTGCCGGATTGTATGATATTACCGAATTAAAAGACGCACCATACAATGATAAAGATTGGTTAGATGGGTATCATACAGAGTTCCCTTCACAAAGATTAACTATTGCGGTTCAAAATAGGCTACCAGAACAAGTACCAGAAGTTTTTGAGTTTCTAAGTAACTACTCTACAAGTAGTGCAATTACGACTGACTTTTTGGCTTATATGAAGAAAAATAATACAACTACACGTGAGGCGGCTGTATGGTTCCTAAAAGAATATGAAGAGCTATGGACAACTTGGGTTCCTAGTGATGTAAGTGAAAAAGTAAAAGCAAAGCTTAAATAAAACATCAATAAGCAAAGCTTAAATAAAACATCAATAGGGAAGTTTTTGCAATATATTTTCAGAATTTTAAGTTATTTATGTTGCAGTAAAACCGTATCACAATTAAGTTAGACTATTAAGGGACTAAAAGAAAGTCTTTTTATCATTTAAGAAATTATAGAATGTTATGGCTGGGATAAGTGTTCCGCATCCAGCTCCAAAATACAATTCTTAACTTGGGAGAAGGAGAAAAAAATGAAGCAACAATTTCCTGTTTTAGATTCCCGCCAAAAAGAGCTGTTAAGAAAACTGCTGATAGCTAATAAACCTGTTTCTAATAAAGAACTATCTGAAATGTTTAAATTAAGTACAAGAACGATTCAAAGAGAAATGAAAGCGCTTAAATCCACCTTGGATGCCTATGAATTAAAAATAGCGAAACAAATTGGAAATGGTTTTGAACTGAAAGGAGCAGCAGAAGGGAAAGAAAAGTTAAAAGAACACATTAAACAGTCAAAAACGTTGTCCGCATACTCTCCAGAAGAACGGCAGGATGGCATTACTTATGATTTGTTGCTTTCTAAAGAACCGATTAAACAATTTGTATTTAGTAAAAAGTATGGGATTACGGAAGCAACCGTTAGCTCCGACTTGGACAAGGTGAGTATATGGCTTGAAATGGGAGGGATTAAACTCATTCGGGCACCGGGAATTGGCGTATATATCGATGGGCAGGAAAAGCAGCGGAGAACGATGCTATCCCGGTTGCTCCATAAGGACATAATGTTTGAGGAATGGCTTGAACTTTTCCATAAAAAGATGGAATCGGAACAAGGAGACGTACAAGACCAATTGGGCATGATGATTCGAAATCGTTTACTAAAGTTTGTTCAAATTGATAACATCTTGGATGTTGAGCGGGTTGTACACCAAGTATTAAAAGAGCAAACATATATCGAATTAACTGACCGGAACTATGTAAATCTAATCGTTCATCTAATGCTTGCGGTCGAGAGAATAAAAAGCGGAGAGGTTATTGAAACATCCAACTTGTCTAATTTATCTCAAGACTATGAAATTGATCAATTAATCTATTCACTTGCGGAAAGAATTGTCAAACGACTTGAAATAGTTCTTTCAATTTCGATACCTAAAATTGAAGTGAATTATATTGTTCTACATTTATCAGGGGCTCGCCTTTCTAATGGAGAGGAAATGGTTAACTATGAAAGAGAAGAATTTACTTGGATTGAATTGACACAAAGTTTTATACGTGCAATGGAATACTATCTAGAAGAATCATTCGAAGGTGATAAACTCCTCTTTGAAGGATTAGTTTCTCACTTTGTTCCTGCTATTACCCGTTTAAAAAATGGTCTTCAAATACATAATCCGATGCTTGAAAAAATTAAAGAAAGGTATCCGAAAATTTTTACTGCCTGTAAGAAAGCGTGTGAACTTTTATCAAATAAAACAGGTTGCCACATTCCAAATGATGAGATTGGCTATTTGGCGATGCACATTGGGGCTTCTCTTATTCGAAAGAAAGATACTATGATGAATGAGTATAAAGCCATTGTTGTATGTTCTAGTGGACTTGGAACATCAACATACCTAGCTTCGAGACTGCGTACTGAAATGCCAAATCTTAAAGTAGAAGCGGTTGTCTCGTTGAACCAGCTTGAAGGATATCTGAAGGGAAAGATGGAAATTGATATCTTGATTTCAACGATAAATCTTCCTGTTGTGAAAAATAAAAATACTGTCATTGTAAGCCCTTTCCTCAAACAGGAGGATCTATCAAGAATTCAAAATGCCCTTTTCAAGGTTAATAAACTGCAACCACTTCAAAAGAGAGTTCAAGATATTAATAGGAAGTCATCTTCCGTCATGTCCCTTGCAACATATGGGGAAGGGATGATTCAAATTTTGCGCCATCTGAAAATCTATAATGATGTTTATGTAAGCCCTCCGGTTAATATATCCAGTATTCTTAGTCAGATCAAGGATATTGAAGAAATAAGTGATTTTCGGAAACTTTCTAAAGACCTTGAAAAACGTGAGCAGCAAGGAGAGTTTGTAATAGGTCGTTTAGCAATGGTTCACGCTAAGTCAGAAGGAGTAAATACTTTGCTTGTTGTTATTTTTCGGATGAAAGAACCTGTTTTGTGGCCTGTTGATGATGAAGAACAACAGTTTATTAATACGGTACTCTTACTGGCGACACCTAAGGAGGCTCCAAAAGAGCATATAGAAATGATAAGTGAAATCAGTTCTATGTTAATAGAGGAATCGTTTATTAACGTATTAATAGAATCTACAGCTAATGTCGTGAAAAGTTCGTTGGAGGTTGTATTATCGAAGGCATACGAAGTGAAAGCGACACGTTCCTTAGAGGAGATCCGGGGTAAATGAAGAAACTAGGCCAATTGTTGAGCGCAATGGTGTACCAGAATATTGCTGTCATTATAACCGCAGGGATCATTCAAGGAATCTTTGGGATTTATGGATGGTGGTATAATGATAGGATTTTACTCTTATTGAATCCTATTAATAACATTCTTTTACCTATTTTATTAGGCTATACAGGTGGACGATTAATAGGAGGACAAAGAGGAGCAGTTGTAGCCGTCATTGTGACATATGGATTAACACTATCAAGTTCTGCCCCTACCATCCTAGGTGCGATGATTATTGGACCATTGACAGGTTGGGTAGTAAAAAAGCTTGATCACGTTGTGAAAAAGAAACTACCTGGTGCTGGATATGAATTACTTATTGGTAATATCTTGGCTGCGATAATTGCTACTGTACTCACGATTTTATGTTTCTTTTATGTTGGACAAACATTTTCTATTGTCGTGGAATGGTTAACAAAGCTATTGGAAACCATTATTTACTCCGGGGGGCTTCTACTAACGGCAATAATTATTGAACCGGCAAAGGTCTTATTTTTTAATAATATTATCAACTTCGGCATATTAGGATCACTGGGGATTCAACAAGCGGAAGAGCTTGGGAAATCAATTTTTTTCTTGATAGGAGCAAATCCAGGTCCTGGACTCGGTGTTCTTCTTGCCTATTGGCTAAAAATGAAAGCCGAACAAAAAGAGGGGGCAAAACTAGCAGTCTTTATCCATTTCTTTGGTGGTATACAGGAAGTTTATTTCCCTTATGTATGT
>NZ_JBFUIB010000109.1:0-9992 GCF_056402095.1 Peribacillus sp. P4_C12 | reverse complement strand
ATTCCATCCCCTGAAACAGTCTGTGAATTCGAAGTAATTCTGTATAGAGAACCGCAGCCACCTGTTGCCAATACAGTTTGTTCTGCATAGTAAGATACAAATCCGCCTTCCTTTTGCAGCGTTTTGACACCAATACAAGATCCATCTTTTCCTATAATCAATTCCACCGCTGCAGTATCCTCGAGCACCTGTATCGTTGATTTTTTCAAGCCATCTATTAGATGCTCCATAATGTACTTACCTGTAGCATCTCCATGACTATGAAGGATTCTTCTTTGGCTGTGCGCACCCTCCATGCCAAGCATAAGTCCGCCATCTTGATCGCGGTCGAATTGCATACCGGATTGGATGAGTTCAGATATCACCAAGGGAGCCTCTTCTACTAATTTTACGACAGCATGTACCTCGTTATATTTCTGACCGGCTGCCAACGTATCTTTTTTATGATAAGATACTTCGTCCTGTTCAGATATTGCTGCAGCAATGCCACCTTGCGCTAAATAGGAATTACTGTGACGAATCTTTGATTTTGTGATGAGTATCACATGCTTATGTTTGCTTACTTCTAATGCAGTTTTCAATGCAGCAATGCCGCTTCCTATCACTACGACTTCCGTTCTTTCCATTATTTCATTCCTCCTGTTTATGACAGGTGTCTTGACAACTATATTTACATATTATTAAACTATTATCAAGAGTTTTTTAAGTTTAGAGGATGGAAGTGATATTTCTTGATTTATTTAGATTATGCGGCTTCGACACCGATGGATAATGAAGCACTAGATGTCTTTGTTGAAGCATCTCGGAAGTTTTTTGGCAATGCGAGCAGTTTGCATGATATCGGATCAGATGCAGCACGTTTATTGGATATGTCACGGCAGCAATTAGCGGAAATGCTAGACATAAAAAAGGAAGGGATCGTCTTTACGAGCGGCGGTTCAGAAAGCAATATGATCGCAATAGATACATTCATCGCCTCAAAGCCTGCCTGGCAGAATCACTTAATTGTAAGCCAAACTGAACATGCATCCATAGCCAATTATGTCAGCAAACTTGCAAACAACGGCTTCGATGTTACGTATTTACGTCATTTGAAAGACGGCCGTGTTGACATCGAACATCTAGAAGATTGTATTTCGGGGCGGACTTGCTTAGTCATTGTCCAACATGTAAATTCAGAAATCGGAGTCATTCAACCTATCGAACAAATAAGCAAAATCGTTCGCGAACATGATGCCTTTTTGCATGTAGATTGTGTTCAATCATTTGCTAAATTACCGCTCGAGGAGATATCTACCGTATGTGATGGTCTTGCTATTTCGAGCCATAAAGTATATGGCCCAAAAGGCATTGGGGCCGTCATTTTCCCGGGCATCCATCATCTAAAGTCTTCAATACCCAATATCACTCATGAACATGGTTTTCGTGCAGGGACTGTCAATGTTCCCGGTATAGCTTCCTTCGTTACGGCTGCAAAAAAATTAGCGAAAACCATGGAAGATGAACGAAACCGGATTTTTCGGATTCGGCAGCAATTGATTCGGCTACTCGAGGGAAAAAAGGTTGATTTTCAAGTTATCGAAGCGTCAAACCAGCAATTGCCTCACATTCTGGCGGTGACATTTTCCGGATTACAAGGACAATACATCATGCTAGAATTAAATCAGCAGGGCTTTGCGGTATCCACGGGTAGCGCTTGCCAAATTGGCAAACAAAATCCGTCAAAAACAATGATAGCTATTGGAAAAAGCGAAGAAGAAGCCCATCAATTTGTCCGGCTTTCTTTTGGAAGAAACACGACAGTGGACGATATTCGTATCTTAGCAGACTGTCTTGCAGGAATAGCTGTGATTCGATAAGATTCTCTATTCTGTGGTAAACTGTTTGTAATTAACGAGGTGAATTATTATGGAAAAAAAGAAATTACTTGGTGAAGAAAGACGGACGAAACTCTTACATATATTGCAAACAAGCGAGCAACCAGTAACCGGTAGCGAGCTTTCACAAATAACGAATGTAAGCCGGCAGGTTATCGTCGGTGACATCACACTCTTGAAAGCACGAAATGAACCTATCATCGCTACTAGCCAAGGCTATATGTATTTACAAACAGGGAACACTCAAAAGCCGGAGCGGACCATTGCCTGCCAGCACGATCCATCTCGTGCCCAAGAAGAGTTATTTTTACTCGTCGATATCGGCATTACGGTGAAAGATGTCAAAATCGAGCACCCCGTTTACGGTGACCTAACTGCCTCCATTATGGTCAGCAGTCGTAAAGAAGTTCAGCAATTCCTCACTAAAGTAACTGCAACAAATGCTTCTTTTTTATCAGAACTAACAAGCGGCATTCATCTCCATACACTTAGCGCGTCTTCTGAAGAACTACTTGACGAAGCCGAGAACGCCTTGAAAAATGCCGGCATTTTAGTTGATTGAATAAACGAAAACATCCTCAAAAGTTATACCTTTTGAGGATGTTTTTTTTAGATAAGAAATGGTCTTATTGATATCCACAACAGACCAATTTCCTTCACATATTAATACGTTTTTTCACATGCAAAACACCTCCGATTATTCGTCCGTCGCCAGGAATAATTCAACCTTCAGAGAGATTATTCGTCCGTCGCCAGGAATAATTCAACCTTCAGAGAGATTATTTGTCCGTCGTTACAAATAAATCGCCCTTCCATCATTGCATAAATTAGAAAAAACAGTATGCGTTCCATAACATGAGTTTCTATCGCTTTTCGGAACAGCCATTTGACGATTTATTAAGGACTATGCCTATCATCATTGGTTCTGCTTACACTAGAGCTATCTCCATCGCCTTTATCTTCATTATTACTTCTCAATTGGCCTATAAGACTAATAATAGAACCCACCGCTTGTATCCAGCCTCCCATTACCTGTATTAATTCCCCTTCTGACTGTTCCTCCTCTATATTCCGATATTGATATTTTTGTTTTTCCTGTTCTTTATCCTTATCTCTTTCCGCTATAAAAATAGCCGTTTCAGTTACCTTCAAAATCCTTCAATGGACATTCATTTCTTTTTGCCTATTTTCTTTATATTTTTAAATGTAAGTATCGTTTTAGGAACTCGTACACGAGAGAAATACGATTTCTATTGAACACTTCAACAAAAAAATGCCCCAGAAAATACTCCTGGGACACTCTTCTTATTCAATATTTTCTCTCATCATTGTATAAAACACATCCGAGGTTGTACCATTTACCACTCTGTGAATACAGGGTGCAACCTTGTGAGCCTAAACGGTTCAATTCCGCATCTGGGTCAAACTTTGAGGAAAGGAACCTTTACTCTCAACCTTAAAGAAATCAACTTTGCGGTACACCATTTTGGACTTTAAAGCATGGATAGCTGCCCATGATTGAAACGGTACATCCAAGAGCCTCAAGCTCAGAAATCGCACCTGGGATGAGAACATCGTCAAGAGCCATTCCGACGTCGATAATGAAAAAGTAATTGCCTAATCCTGTTTTCATTGGTCGTGATTCAATCTTAGAAAGGTTAAGTTTCCTCCAAGAGAAAGCGGAAAGGACTTGGTGCAGCTGCCCTGAATGATCGGCAGGAAGCTGAACCATAAGCGTCGTTTTCTTGTCGCCCTCAGTAGTCAAATGCCCTTCAAAATCTACTTCGCTATTAGATACGACGATAAATTTTGTATGATTATGTTCATAATCATGAATATTTTGTTTTACAATCGTCAAACCATACTCCGCCGCAGCCATGTCATTTGCAATCGCAGCTATATTGATATCGGAATTCTCCATCACCATTTTCGCAGCTGCCGCAGTGGACGTGACATATTCATACGGTATGCCCCTTAGTTCTTTATGTAGAAATTTGCGGCATTGTGCGATAGCATGTGAGTGGGAATAAACCATATCCGGTTTAAAACCAGGATATGCATGATCCGGATGCACCATATAATGTTGTTGGATTGGAATCGTTACTTCCCCTTTAATCGGTAATGTCACTTCATGGACTAAGTAATCCATTGTAATATTTACCGAACCCTCCAAAGCATTCTCGATTGGGACGAGTGCGTGATTTACTTCCCCGTCACGAACAGCATCAAGGCAGTCTGGAATCGTGTTCATTGGTATTTTTATATCATTAGGAAATAGTCGCGATACAGCTAAATCCGTGAACGTTGCTTTCGGTCCAAGAAATGCTATTTTTGATGTCATATTATAATCCCCTTTTCACGGAAAATCTACTATTTATGTTATGTCATTTTCTGATTTTTTACAATAGTTAATCGATAAATCGTCCCCTGATAAAAAAACAGCCTGTACATGTGAAATGTACAGGCTGTTTTTTATGCGCCGTTCCCAATAATTTCGACTTTTTCGACGAACTCCATTTTACGCAGTTTAGTAAGCAGATCATTAATATCCATCGTCATCCCACCCGTGTTTAGAGATAGGGTAACATTGGCTCGTCCCTGCAAGGGAATCGTTTGGTGAATGGTCATGATGTTGCAACCTGATGAGGCGACGAGCCGTAAGAGCTCCGATAGAGTACCAGAACGATCTTCGAGATAGAAGAACAGGGTAATCAGCTTTTCTTTAACAACTGTATGAAATGGAAAAACCGTGTCACGGTATTTGTAAAAGGCACTTCTACTTAAGTCCACTCGCTGTACTGCTTCCCAAACTGATTCTGCTTTTCCTCGTTCAATCATTTCTTTTGCATCCAGCGTTTTTTTCATCGCTTCGGGAAGGACGTCCTCTCGAACGAGGAAAAATTTCTGATCGGCCTTATTCAAACTCAGCACGCCTCCTTTTGCCTGCCATCATGGTATCTAATCAATCAACGAATTCAAATTCATATTCAAGGATACGGACGATATCACCATTTGTCGCACCTTTTTGGCGAAGGCCTTCGTCGACTCCGAATGAACGAAGTTGTCTAGCGAAACGACGGATGGACTCTTCACGAGTGAAGTCAGTCATTTTGAATAGACGCTCGATCTTGAATCCAGAGACGGCAAAACTTCCATCCGATTCGCGTACAATGTCAAATTCATCTGACTGTGATGTATGTTTATAAAGAACACGGTGAATTCCAGTATTCTCTTCTTCATGATCAAGAGGGAACTCAGGTGTTTCTTCGATTTTATCAGCAATCGCATAAAGTAGCTCACGGATTCCTTCACGTGTTACAGCAGAAACCGGGAAGACCGGGAAGTCTTCTTCAAGCTTTTCTTTGAATGCGGCTAAATTCTCTGCAGAATCCGGCAT
Source organism: Peribacillus sp. P4_C12 (assembly GCF_056402095.1). Taxonomy (NCBI): domain Bacteria; kingdom Bacillati; phylum Bacillota; class Bacilli; order Caryophanales; family Bacillaceae; genus Peribacillus; species Peribacillus sp. P4_C12. Next base: position 4,718 of record NZ_JBFUIB010000109.1, on the reverse strand, counting down.
ATCCATTTTACTTGCTACAATGATTTGCGGACGTTCAGTCAAGCGCAGGTTATACTCTTCAAGCTCTTTGTTGATTGTCAGGTAGTCTTCATAAGGATCTCTACCTTCAAGGCCTGACATATCAATTACATGAACAATTACCCTTGTTCTTTCAATATGGCGTAAGAATTGATGTCCAAGACCTACTCCTTCAGAAGCACCTTCAATCAGGCCAGGCAAATCGGCCATTACAAAGCTACGGTGATCTTCCGTTTCTACCATTCCAAGGTTTGGTACAATCGTTGTAAAATGGTATTCGGCAATTTTAGGTCTTGCTGCAGATACGACAGAAAGTAAAGTGGATTTTCCGACACTAGGAAAACCAACCAAACCTACATCAGCCAATAATTTCAATTCCATAATTATATCGCGCTCTTGGCCAGGTTCACCGTTTTCCGCAATTTCTGGAGCAGGATTAGCTGGAGTCGCAAAACGAGAGTTTCCACGACCGCCGCGTCCACCCTTAGCGATAACGGCGCGTTGTCCGTGTTCTACTAAATCAGCAATAACTTCCTTGGTTTTTTCATCAATTACAACTGTACCTGGTGGAACTTTAATAATCATATCTTTAGCAGCAGCACCATGCATGTTTTTGGACATGCCATGTTCTCCGCGCRGTGCCTTAAAGTGGCGCTGATAACGGAAATCCATTAACGTACGCAGGCCTTCTTCTACTTCAAAAACGACGTTCGCTCCATTACCACCGTCTCCGCCGGCAGGTCCGCCTTTTGGTATGAATTTTTCACGACGATAAGCAACTATCCCGTTACCACCGTCTCCGCCTTTTATATAGACTTTCGTTTGATCGACAAACATGCTATCACTTCCTTGTTTTCTGCAAGTCATTTCTTGCTGTATACTTCTCTAAAACTTAATATCCATCTTAAAAAATAATTCATCTTCATTACATTCGAGAATATCAATTGATTGCTCCGCGGTTAACGACTTTTCTAAAAATCCCATCACAGCGGCTTGGTCGATAAATCTGCCTTGCATATGAAATGAAATACGCATATCGCTTATCTCTTTCTTACACATAGAAACAGCTAGAATATTTTCAAAAAATGGGTCTAGATTCTTTTCCAAAACTTTAAAGTAATCATTCGTCCAACGATACATCAGCTCGTCCAGCTCAGTAGAGCCTTCAAAAACATCAATAATTTCATATTCGCAATAAAATGATCCGTTATTCCAATTCGACGTCAACAACATCTCGCTGAACTTTGGCAAATTCAAATTGGTAAGGCGTGCTTCATTCTGGGTTTCAATAATGATTTCATCAATAATGCCTTTGACACGATCAATTTTGTTTAACTCCAGATTCCCTTTTATTATTTGAATTCTATTCAGCCAATCATGCCTGGTTTGACGAAGAGTTTCAATAGTCGTCCAATTTTTATCCATTATTAACACCTTCAATTATGATAAAGAAACTTTTTTCAGCTCTATCATGTTGAATACTTCCATTTGTACAGTATATCAAAAAAACAACAAACAGGAAATGAAGCTCGATTCACATGCCTTCACATGAAAGCCCCCGTCCAAAAAATACAGCCACACACCCTGAGTTCTTTGGACGATGGTAGAGCCATTTGAACTTATAAAGAGAATGGGCCTTATTTATGCACCAATTGGAGATATTATAGTTGAATTGGACTGTCTATTTGGCCTAACCAAATGTGATGGATAAAGTAATCTTAGATTTTCCCCTAAAAGGTAAGAAAGCCCGCCTATTGGCGAGCCTTTTGTAAGTCAGAGGTTGTTTTTCTTATACTAATGACTAAAGTCTCCTGCAAAACGCTGGTTATTTATCGTTCCTATAGTATAAATAAAGGGCCGGACCCCTTCTTCACTATATAGCATACCATTATTAAAAATGACGCGATATATAGTGTCTTGTAGAAGGAATCAGACCCTTTTGAGTCAGCCTCTGTTCAAAGATGCCAATTATGCTTCTTGTGCAACTGGATATACGCTTACTTTTTTACGGTCACGTCCGAAACGTTCGAATTTAACAACACCGTCTACTTTAGCGTATAGAGTATCGTCTCCACCACGGCCTACGTTCTCACCTGGATAGATTTTTGTTCCGCGTTGACGGTAAAGGATAGAACCACCAGAAACGAATTGACCATCTGCACGTTTAGCGCCAAGACGCTTAGATTGAGAGTCACGTCCGTTCTTTGTAGAACCTACTCCTTTTTTCGAAGCGAAGAACTGAAGATTTAATCTTAACATTTGTTCCACCTCCTATTGGTTGAGGATAATTTTCATGTATTTACCATAATCACGTTCGATAGTTTGCAGTGATATGAGCATACTGTTCAAGAGCAGCTGCACCTTTTCTTCGGATTCCGGTGAAAGATTCCCCGGAATAACGCAGCGAAGATAGCCGCCCTCTCTCCCTTGCTCAATCTCAGGCTCTACATCCGTTAAGGACATAATCGCATTGACTGACCCGAAGGAAACAGCCGATACACCTGCACAAACGATATCAGAACCTTTTTTAGCAAAATTAGCATGTCCGCTTAAGGTGAACGAAGTAATCCGTTCCTGCGGAGCATCAAAGACAACTTTAATCATCTAGAATCAGCCCTTACGCGTTGATTGCTTCGATAACAACTTTTGTGTATGGTTGACGATGACCTTGTTTTTTACGATTGTTTTTCTTCGCTTTGTATTTGAAAACAGTGATTTTCTTTTGCTTACCTTGTTTCTCGACAGTACCTGTTACAGTAGCGCCTTCCACTAGTGGAGCACCGACTTTCACGTCTTCGCCACCTACGAATAAAACTTTGTCAAATGTAACAGTTTCGCCTGCTTCTGCGTTTAATTTTTCAATGTAAACCGCTTCGCCAGCTGCTACTTTAATTTGTTTACCGCCAGTTTCGATAATTGCGTACATACTTGCACCTCCTTAAATGTCTCAGACTCGCCAATCACAGGCGTCTTGTCAAAAAGACAAAAGCTTAAGACCTGTTGTTGAGCGGTTGTAGCACGGGTGCTACAAACATAACATTAAAATCCTATCATGAAACCGGAAGAGCTGTCAATATATTTGTAAGAATTCTCGTCCATCACTTGAAAGCTCGCTCGATTTCCTGAATGCTCCCGAAGCGCTTAATAGAATACGTATTAATAGAACCGGAGACAAATGAAAGAAATAACTTTTTAGAAATCAATTCTTCCAATGTCGGCCTATATGATTCATTTTCACCTAGCAACACGTCTGCCACCGCTTTGCTTACTTCCACCCAGACCGCTTCATCATCCGCTTCGCGATGTTCCAGCAATTCACGCTCCAACCGGAAGGCCACTGTTTCAGCACTCTCAACTTTCCCGCTTCCGCTGCATACAGGACAAGGTATCGTCAATATTTCGCTAAGTGACGGTGAGGTTCTCTTTCTCGTCACCTGTAAGATGCCTAGTTCTGTAAAGCCAATAACCTGGACGCGCATCTCATCCCTCGCTACTTCCTTTTTGACAATGTCGATAATTTCAAGCTTATGCTGTGGCTTCTCCATATTGATGAAATCTATTAGGATAATCCCGCTAATATTTCTCAATCTCAGTTGACGGGCAACTTCTTTCGCTGCCGCCTGATACACTGCAAACCGCGTTGCTTCCTTTTCCACTTTACCAGTGAACTTACCCGAATTGACGTCAATTACAGTGAACGCTTCCGTTTCTTCAAAAATTAAATAGCCTCCGTTATCGAGCCAGACTATTTTCTTCATCACTTTCTCAACTTGCCCATCCACATTCCGTTCAGAAAAAATGTTTTTCGGACCCGTTTCATAGGATAATATCCATTCCTTATCATTTTCCTGTATCCATTTTTTCAACTCTTGATATGCCTCGAAATCATCGATAGAAAGTTCCCCTGAACCCGTTCTCGACATTTCAGAGATAATCATCTCTAAGAAATTATCTCTCTCATAGAGGAGAGCTGGAGCCTTTAGAGAGGCTGCCTTCAATTCAAGATTTTTATAGAGCTGACGCAATGAAGATAACCTGTTCAAAAAAACAGTTTCGCTTTCATTCTCCATCGATGTGCGGACAATCAACCCCTCATTAGGCTGTTTAAACTGTACAGCCGTTTCCCGCCACTGTTTTTGCATGTGCTCGTTTTTGAATTTCTTAGAAACGCCAACATAATCTATTCCATGTATGTAAACGAGGGAATCTGTTGAAAACTCGATCAACCCTGTCAATTTTGCTCCTTTTTTACCGGTTTCATCCCTAGTCACCTGAACTAGCAGCTTTTCTCCTTGGCGGACGTATTGACCAATTGCCGCTTTTCCGTCTCGTTTTGTCAGTTGGAAAGACGGAATTTCGTCACGATGCAAAAAGCCATTCTTGTCTACTCCATAATCAATAAAGACTGCATCCATACCCGGCAATACCTTTGTTACTTTCCCAAGATAAATATTACCGACCGTACTGCATTGGTGAGGCGGCATGATTTCAATTTTACGTAGCACATCATTCTCCACCACAGCCACTCTTTTTTCGCGCGAAGATAGGTTAGCGATCATCTTTTTCATTAAAAAAAATCCTCTCCTCAATTTGAAGAAAGGATATCATATTTAATAAGAATATAATAGGTCACCTATTTTCCCATTTGTCATTTTTTCTGAAAAATAGGCATGGAGGATTTCCGTTTCATCCAACGAACC
>NZ_JBFUIB010000108.1:0-10082 GCF_056402095.1 Peribacillus sp. P4_C12 | reverse complement strand
CGTTGGCTATGGCAGATGCACTAAAAAGTGGAAACCTTGGAGTGATGGATTATATGAATATCCAAAATATCACGGCTGATACGGATATGCGTGATTCCATCAGTAAAATCTCCGACAATCCAAAAGATAACAACATTAACAATAATAATAATAATAATAACAATAATAATAATTAGATCAGGAAAGGGAGGTCTTTAAATGGGAGATTTTATTGATTTCTTTCTCAAGAACCCATTCCTTATCATTGTCTTGATCGGTATTTTAACGTCCATGTTAGGAAAGAAAAAGCAGCCTCAGCAAAGTGATGATCCAAATACGCCTCCGAAAAAGAAATGGCAGGAGGTCATCCGGGAGCTTCAAGGTGAAATGGCACAAGGTAATCAACAGCAAAGGCCTGCACCTGCTCCCGTAAGGAAAGTCGAACAGCAGGCAGCACAGGCTGCTGAAGTAATCGATGAGACGAAAACTGAAGCTAACAAAAGGATTGCGGAGCTTAGGCGTCTGCAGCAGAAGTACGATCAAGAGCGTTTATATCAAAAAGCGAAGGTGGATCAAATTACATCAGCGATATCTGATAATAACAGTCCGGTCTATCGCAAAGGACCGTCTTTTGGCAAAAAACAGCTGATTGATGGCATCATCATGTCAGAAGTGCTGGGACCGCCAAGGGCGAAGCGAAGTCTTCAGAGGTCAAGGAGATAACTCGATAGGGGACCTGTTTGCATTATGTATTTGATGCAATAAAAAAATAGACTTTTGTTCCTTTATAATTTTGTGCTAGAACCCTCTTTCATTTCATACATTGAGATGAAAGGGGGTTCTTTTTTATGGCTCGTAATTGGGGAAAAAAAATGAAACAGCTTATGACCAAAACAATGGACCTTCCGCAAGATGTCATGATGGACCTGCCGCGAATTACTATGATCGGACAATTACATATTTATATTGAAAATCATCGTGGCTTATTAGCTTTTACTGACAGTGAAGTACGATTGATGCTGAAAAATGGTCAGCTGCTAATAAAGGGAACAGCCTTTGTCATTAAGACGATTTTGCCGGAAGAAATCATGCTCGAAGGCAAGATTGACAAGGTATATTTTATCAATGAATGATCCCGGGAGGTCTCCATGAAAAACCAATGGACAAACTACTATACAGGCTATGTTAAAGTGAAGGCTTATGGCAGAGGTGCGGAACGGTTGATTAACATGCTGACAAGGAGAGGGCTTCATATCTGGGATGTGAAGCGTGTTGGAAGTGAATCTCTAATTTTTCATATGGATTTTAGAGATATTCCAAAGCTCCGTCAGGTTATGCGTAAAAGTGACTGCAAAGTAAAGTTCATGCAGGGAAAAGGCGTTCCGTTCCTATTGAAGAGAGTAATGAAAAATAGCGGGTTTTTGGCTGGTCTAATTGCCTTCCTGCTTTGTATTTTTGTACTTTCCAATATGGTTTGGGGCATTGATGTGCAAGGTGCAAAGCCGGCAACCGAGCATGCCATCCGAAAAGAGTTGGACAAGATGGGCGTGAAAATTGGTAAGGTGCAATTTTTTGTTGATGATGTGGATACAATCCAGCGTAAACTATCTGATCGGATTGGCGCATTAACGTGGGTGGGAGTTGAGCTGAAGGGGACAACTTACCATTTTAGAGTTGTTGAAAAACGGCAGCCGAAAGAAATCGAGAAAACGTCTCCACAGAATTTGGTAGCTTCGAAAAAAGCAATAATCACTGATTTGTTCGTAAAAAAAGGACAATCTATAGTAAACGTAAATGATTATGTCGGCAAAGGGCAGCTTCTTGTTTCAGGTGTGATTGGGAAAGAAGACAAGCCGGAAATTGTATCAGCTCAGGGAGTAATAAAAGGGAAAACCTGGTATAAAGCGGAAGTGAAGGTTCCGTTGAAAACTAAATTTTCTGTTTTAAACGGAAATGAAACGAGTAAGCACTATTTAAAAATGAGTGGATTTTCTTTGCCAATCTGGGGTTTCAAAGATCCGGGATATGAAAAACAGGAAAAAGAAACGACTGTGAGGCCGTTTCACTTTCTTCAATGGGAACTGCCTATTTCCTATAAAGTTGTGACCTTAAGGAGCAAGGATGATATTGTCCGAAGTTATACGAAGGAAGAAGCGATAAAGGAAGGTAAAAAAATGGCCCGAGCCGATTTGCAAAAGCTGCTCGATGAGGAAGATGAAATCGTGGGAGAAAAAATTTTGCACGAAAGCATAGAGAATGGTAAAGTTAAATTATCTATACATTACCAAGTTATTGAAGATATAGCGATTGGACAGCCAATCATTCAAGGAGACTAACGAATGGCAGATGATGTGAAAGTAATTAAGCTAGAAATAGAATCACCTAATGAAGCAATGGCTTTATTGGGCAATGGAGATTCAAATGTAAAAGTGCTTGAAGAAGAGCTTGGAATTTCAGTTATTACCCGAGGTGAAGCAATCAGTGTTGCTGGAGAAATCGAGCGGGTAACAATGGGTCAGGAAATATTGAAAGCACTATTAACAGTAATTAGAAAAGGAATTACAATCAGTTCCAGGGATGTTCTATATGCAATTGAATTGGCTAGAAAAGGGACCTTAGAATATTTCGGTGAATTATATGAAGAGGAAATCGCTAAAACAGCTAAAGGGAAATCTATTAAAGTCAAAACAATCGGTCAGAGATACTATATTCAAGCTATAAAGAAGCAAGACTTAGTATTTGGAATTGGACCTGCTGGAACCGGGAAGACCTACCTTGCTGTAGTGATGGCGATTAATGCATTAAAAAATGGCCATGTTAAAAGAATTATCTTGACTCGACCGGCTGTTGAAGCGGGTGAAAGCCTTGGTTTCCTGCCAGGAGATCTGAAGGAAAAAGTAGATCCGTACCTACGGCCGTTATATGACGCCCTACATGACCTTCTGGGGATGGAACAGACCCAAAGGATGATAGAACGTGGAACGATTGAAATTGCTCCTCTTGCCTACATGAGGGGACGTACGCTTGAAGATGCATTTGTCATCTTGGATGAGGCACAAAATACGACTGAAGCCCAAATGAAAATGTTCTTAACTCGGCTTGGATTCGGTTCAAAGATGGTCATTACGGGAGACCGTACACAGATTGACCTTCCCAAAGGAATGAAGTCTGGTTTGGTTAGGGTTGAAGAAATCTTGAAAAATGTTAAAGGTCTTTCATTTGTTTATTTTGAACAAAGTGATGTTGTAAGACATCCACTTGTAGCCAAAATCATTACTGCTTACGAGCAGGCAAAGGAATAAGAAAAAAATCCGCCAATTCCACTCGGCGGATTTTTCGTGCTGTGTGTAGATTATGTGTCTTTATTAGCAAAAAGTAGAAATAGAACGGAAGAAGCTTTACATTTATCATAACCAATGTGAAAATTAACAAGAAAACTGTTATGATTTTACATATCTAGAATATTACATCACTTTTTTATAGGAGGACCTTCCTTGAATCGTATCCAGAAATTTTTCACTAAAATAAAGGGGCTATTGGTCCATCGTTTTTTTCAAGTACTGTTGTTTCTGATACTTGGTTTGTTTGCGTATGGATTAATGTTTTCCAATGTCAAACCGGAAAAAATCCAGGTAGAGCTTTTTAAGCCGGCAGAACAAACTATTCGTTCAACAAAGACTGTAGAAGATACATATAAGACCGAACAAGAAAAAGAAGAGATTTCAAAACAAGTGGCGGATGTCTATACATTAAAAAAAGAATACGCCAAAAATAAAGTCGATCTGATCTCATCCATTTTTGATTCGGCAATTGAGGTGAATAAAGAAACAGATCCTGAAAGAGATAAAAAAGAGGAAGGAAAGGAAGATAAAAAGGAACCAATAAAAACTGATGCTCAGAAGGTTTCCATTTTAAAAGAAAAATTGACAGATGAAGTCAATAGAAATATTGAGGATTCTGTTTTCCTTGCTTTAGTGCAGGCGGATGAAGATGAGTTAGAAATAGCAAAAGACTCAACGATCACGGCTGTTAATAATGTGATGAGCTCACGAATTGCGGCCAGTGATGTTGAAAATGCCAAGAAAAAGGTTGTAGAAGAATTAGGGTATATGAGCATTAATAGCGATATGAAAAAAGCCTCTAATTCCCTTGCACGCACGGCAATCATCCAAAATGTGTTTTTCGATAAGGATAAAACCGAGGAGCAACGTAGGAAAGCAATCGAAAGCGTAGAGCCTATTAGAATTCTTCAGGGGCAGATTATTGTTGAAGAAAATCAGCTAGTAGACCGGGATGTGTACAGGCAACTTGAACTGGCAGGTTTTTTAAGTACAGAGTCTACCATTTATCCTTATATTGGGCTACTGCTATTTATCCTTTTAACTTTTGGAGCTTTTTATTACTTTTTTTCCTTTTCAATTTCCAAAAGGGATAACAAATACAATCAGTTATTGATCTTCAGTCTTGTCTTTATCCTTTCAATGGCAACTATGAAAACTGTCAGTGTTTTGGCAGATCTTAAAAATTCGAATTTGGAATACATTTTCCCAGGTGCCATGGCGGCTATGCTTATTAAGATTTTATTGAATGATAAGCTAGCTGTAGCAATGATTATTTTATTAGGTTCGTATGGTACGATTATATTTAATGGTGATACACCTGGAAATCTAGATTTCTCGATGGGACTTTATATTATTTTCGGGGGTTTGGCGGCAATCATTATATTATCGCGCCCAAATTTCAAATCAAAAGTTCTGATTGCAGGACTTCTGATGTCTTTAATCAATATGGCATTTGTATTTTCGCTTATCTTTATAATGGACGGGCATTATACTAAAATGGAGTATTTGTACTATGCTGCTGCAGCTATAGGATCGGGAGTGGGTTCAGCTGTTTTGACAATGGGCCTGTTACCGTTTTTTGAGGCAGGTTTCGGGATCTTATCATCGATGAAGCTAATCGAACTTTCAAATCCAAACCACCCTTTACTACGAAAAATTTTAATTGAAGCGCCAGGAACCTACCATCACAGTGTAATGGTGGCCAATTTAGCGGAATCAGCTTGTGAAGCTATTGGATCAAATGGATTGCTTGCAAGGGTCGGCAGTTATTATCATGATATAGGCAAGACGAAACGTCCGCATTTTTTCATCGAGAATCAGATGAATGAGGAAAACCCGCATGATCGACTGCAGCCGGAAACGAGTAGGGATATCATCATTGCCCATGCTGTTGATGGTGGAGAGATGTTGCGCAGTCATAAATTCCCGAAAGAGATTGTTGATATTGCGGAGCAGCATCACGGGACTACTTTATTGAAATTTTTCTATCATAAGGCGAAGAAGCAGGATGATACGACAGTTGAAGCCTGTTACCGTTACCCAGGCCCGAGAGCGAAAATGAAGGAAGTCGCTGTCATAGGGATTGCTGATAGTGTAGAGGCCGCGGTGAGATCGATGCAGCACCCTACACCTGAGAAGATTGAAGAGCTGGTAAGTTTTATTATTCAGGACCGAATTCAAGACGGTCAATTTGATGAATGTGACATTACTATGAGAGAATTAAGTATCGTGAAGCATTCCTTATGTGAATCGCTTAATGGTATCTTCCACTCTAGGATTGAATATCCGGAGCCGGATAAATTAGGACAGAAGGTGAAAGAATGATTTTAGCAATCGATTTAATGGATGAAACGAACGAAGTTACGGAAAAAGCTCAGAACCTTGTTGAAAGTATTCTGCAATTTGCGGCTAAAAAAGAAAATATTGAAGAAGATACGGAACTGTCTGTCACTTTTGTAGATAATAAGAGAATTCAGGAAATCAATAAAGAATATCGCCATAAAGATGCAGCTACCGATGTCATTTCTTTTGCACTGGAAGAGATGGGTGAAGATGAAGTGGAAATTATCGGGGCCGAAATGCCTCGTATGCTTGGTGATATTATCATTTCCATTGAGCGTACAAAGGAGCAGGCAGAAGAATACGGACATTCTTTTGACCGTGAACTTGGGTTTTTAGCTCTTCATGGTTTTCTTCATTTACTAGGCTTTGATCACATGACTGAAGAAGATGAAAAAGTGATGTTTACTAAACAAAAGGAGATCTTGGAAGAATATGGACTTTCAAGAGAAGGGTAAAAAAAAGTATCCTTTAATAAAAAGCTTCTCTTTTGCCTGTCAGGGGATTTTGGAAGCAGTTCGAACAGAACGTAATATAAAGATTCATTTCTTATTAACAGTAATCGTCGTATTCTTTGGTTGGTATTTCTCATTGAATGGGATGGAATGGCTGTTCATTTTGGCTGCCATTGCTGGTACGATTACATTAGAGCTCGTTAATTCAGCGATTGAAAGAGTTGTAGACCTGGTAACAGACCAAATCCATCCCCTTGCTAAGCAGGCAAAAGATATTGCAGCCGGAGCTGTATTCATATATGCTATATTTTCTATAATAGTTGGATTGATTATCTTTTTGCCGAAGTTTGGTCTATAGGTGGTTGAAATGGTATCCAATTTGAAAGGAAGATGTGAATTGAATACGAATGAATTGATTGAGGAAGCTAAAAAAGCAAGGGAAAAGGCTTATGTACCTTATTCAAAATTCAAAGTAGGGGCTGCTTTATTAACTGCCGATGGTAAGGTTTATCATGGGTGCAATATAGAAAATGCTGCATATAGTATGTGCAATTGCGCAGAAAGAACCGCTTTATTTAGTGCCTATGCCCATAATGATAAGAAGTTCACAAAACTAGCAGTCGTAGCAGATACTGATCGTCCTGTTTCCCCATGCGGAGCGTGCAGGCAGGTTATTTCAGAACTATGTGAACAAGATATGATGGTTGTTTTAACCAACTTAAACGGGGATATTAAAGAATTAACAGTACAGGAATTGCTTCCAGGAGCTTTTTCACCGGAGGATTTAAATGAATAAACTATTTGACGAAACACAAGTAAAAGGTTACAAATCAGGTTTTATTTCGATTATAGGACGACCTAATGTTGGCAAGAGTACATTTTTGAACCGGGTTATTGGTCAAAAAATTGCCATTATGAGTGATAAACCGCAAACAACGAGAAACAAGGTTCAAGGTGTACTTACACAAAACGATTCACAAATGATATTCATTGATACACCGGGTATTCATAAACCGAAGCATAAGCTTGGGGACTTTATGATGAAGGTAGCAACAAATACATTGAAAGAGGTCGATTTGATTCTCTTCATGATTAATGCGACAGAAGGATACGGACGTGGTGATGAGTTTATCATTGAAAAACTACAAACCGTAAAAACACCTGTTTTCCTTGTAGTCAACAAAATTGATGCTATGCACCCTGATGATTTACTTCCAATTATTGAGAAATATCAAAAGCTTTATCCGTTCGCGGCCGTCGTTCCAATCTCAGCGCTTGAAGGCAATAATGTCGATACACTGCTTGAACAAATCAAGGAGCATCTTCCTGAAGGTCCACAGTTTTATCCAGCTGACCAAGTAACCGATCATCCGGAGCGTTTTATTATTTCTGAATTGGTCCGCGAAAAAGTTCTGCACCTGACTAGGGAGGAGATTCCCCATTCAGTGGCTGTTGTTATCGATTCAATAAAAAAAATGGATAACAGTGATACAATTAATGTTATGGCTACGATTGTGGTAGAACGTGATTCACAAAAAGGTATTGTCATTGGCAAGCAAGGGAAAATGTTGAAAGAAGTCGGTAGCCGTGCGAGGGTTGATATCGAGAATTTATTAGGTTCGAAAGTATTCCTGGAACTATGGGTGAAGGTGCAGAAGGATTGGCGTAACAAAGCGAGCCAACTTCGCGATTATGGTTTCAATGAAAGTGAGTATTAATTAGCAAAATTTACGCTTCATGAAAGTGTGGAAAAAGGTCAAGCTAATCATATGGTCGGATATTTATATTGCTAGTTAAAAATGAAAGGTGGGCTTTATATGTTGGATTTTACCTGGGAGTTATTTAGTGAAACAGGTAATGTGGACACCTATTTGCTGTTTAAGGAGATAGAAGTCGAAAGACAGGAAAGACCCTTAGTATTGAGTGATGAGCTAGCAGATATTGATTTTCCTGTTTCATAAGATAGTCTTGGCAAGCATGGGTGGTGTCTTGGTATGCTCCAAAAATGTGAAGGCATTGTCATAAGACGGACTGCATATGGAGAAAACAACAAAATTATTACTATTTATACCCGTGAGCTAGGGAAAATTGGAGTTATGGCTAGAGGAGCCAGTAAACCTAATAGCAGGCTTGCTGCCGTCACCCAACTTTTTTGCTCCGGGTATTTCCTTGTTTCTACATCAAGCGGACTCGGAAGTCTTCAACAAGGAGAAATGGTCGACTCGCTTCGTTTTATAAGGGAGGACCTTTTTGCCACTGCATATGCTTCATACATTGTTGAATTGGTTGATAAAAGCGTAGATGATAAGAAACCAAATCCATATCTGTTTGAATTACTCTCGCAAACCTTGCATTACATAAACGAAGAATATGACGCGGAGGTTTTGAAATTTATTTTCGAAATGAAGATGCTGCCCGTCAACGGGATTAACCCAGTACTAAATCAATGTGCTGTTTGTGGTGAAACAGAAGGGGAATTCTCCTTCTCGCTACGGGAAGGTGGTTTTATTTGTCACCGCTGTCTGGGAAAAGACCCATATCACTATAAAATTTCACCCGCAGCCGTTAAATTGCTGCGAATATTTTATTATTTGGATTTATCAAGGCTTGGAAACATTTCGGTTAAGCCTGAAACGAAAAAAGAACTGCAGAAAATCATTGATGCTTATTATGAAGAGTATTCAGGCCTCCATATAAAATCAAAAAAGTTCTTAAAACAGATTGATACGATGAAAGATATGTTTTAAGATTTGACCTATTGACATTCCAGGCTTGATTGTATAAAATTCTAATCATTAAAATAAGAAGATTGCGTTGATGGAAAAGAGTATCTGTCATTCTCCATAAAAAGCGAACCTGGGATGGTGAAAGCCGGGGTATGGATTTACAGGGAAGGCGTTCCGGAGCATGTAGCTTTGAAAAGAGGCCGGTTTATTAACGGCAATTAGGGTGGAACCGCGGGTAAACTCTCGTCCCTATGCATTTCGCATAGAGACGGGAGTTTTTTGTTTGCAAAAATGCGAAAGAATAACAATGAATGGACCGGTAAAACACTTGAATTAATTGGTGAAATGCATGCGTGGCCGATAAACGATTCAAAATTACTGGTATAGGAGTTCCCGTCCCTAATTCATAAAGAGGCGTTTTAAATAATTTGGAGGTGTACGATGAATATTCAAAATATGATTTTAACTTTACAAAAGCATTGGTCTGAACAAGGCTGCATATTAATGAATGCTTATGATGTCGAGAAGGGGGCAGGAACGATGAGCCCTTATACGTTCCTTAGAGCAATTGGACCTGAACCGTGGAGTGTTGCTTATGTGGAGCCATCCCGCCGTCCAGCAGACGGTCGTTATGGAGAGAATCCTAATCGTCTCTATCAACATCATCAATTCCAAGTGATCATGAAGCCATCCCCAGACAATATCCAAGAGCTGTATTTGGATTCATTGCGTGCATTAGGTATTAACCCACTTGAGCATGATATTCGCTTTGTAGAAGATAACTGGGAAAACCCATCATTAGGTTGTGCTGGTCTCGGCTGGGAAGTTTGGCTTGATGGAATGGAAATTACACAATTTACGTATTTCCAACAGGTAGGCGGTCTTGAGTGTAAGCCGGTTTCCGTGGAAATTACATATGGAATCGAGCGTCTGGCTTCCTACATTCAGGAAAAAGAAAATGTGTTTGATCTAGAATGGACAGAAGGATTTACAGTACGGGATATTTTTGGACAGCCGGAATACGAGCATTCAAAATATACGTTTGAAACATCCGACCTTGATATGTTATTTCAACTTTTCACAATGTATGAAAAGGAAGCACATCGCCAAATGGAAGAAGGGCTTGTACATCCTGCCTATGATTATGTTTTAAAATGTTCACATACATTTAATCTTTTGGATGCAAAAGGTGCGATTTCAGTAACGGAAAGAACGGGGTATATAGCCCGCTGCCGTAACTT
>NZ_JBFUIB010000107.1:0-10186 GCF_056402095.1 Peribacillus sp. P4_C12 | reverse complement strand
TTCCTGATGGTGTACTAAAATCAATCTGTTCTTTGATGAATACTAAAGCTATTCCACGTTCTTCTAAATCCTTACCAATCTTTTGTAAATCAAATGTACTCCTAGCTAGTCTGTCTATTTTGTAAACAACCAGCTTGTCACCTTCCCTTAAATAGTCCAACGCCTTAATCAGTTCCTCACGATCACTTTTAGCACCACTTTGTTTCTCCATGAATATCTTCTCACAGCCATATTCCTTTAACTTCTCTTCCTGTAAATCTAATGATTGATCAATGGTGCTTACACGTCCGTATCCTATAATAGCCATTATGTATAACCTCTTTTCATTTGTCTAAAAGTTTATTAACTTCTGTAATTTTATTCTAGACTAACTTCTGGACATTTCGAAGGGTTATTTTGAGGGCGATGTCACTTTGACCGATAATTTGCACTTATTTCAAGTGTTATTTTGCACATCCCATTAAGAAACCCAGCTATCTTCACATGAGAAGATTAGCTGGGTTCCTTAAGATTACATCCAATCATTAACTGCTTATTGTTCAGCAATCGCTCCCGATTGTGGAAGATCTTTATGTTGTCTTGTTGAAGAGAAGCACCCAATAGTTTGAGTAGATTACTTCACAAACATAATATTAATATTAGTCTTTTTTACCAGATTCCCACTCTGTTATTGACATTCTTTTCTGCCCACATTCTTTTTTAAGCCTTTTTTCATCTTTTTTTCATCTTCTTTTAATTATTGTAATTTAAAATAAAAATGGAAAGGGGAATGAAATTTAAATGTCAACTACAAAAAAAATCGTGAATTCGTCAATTAACAAGATTCCTCAATTGACACTCCTATTCTGGATTATGAAGATTGCCGCCACAACGTTAGGAGAAACAGGCAGCGATTTAGTTACTGTACCCGGAACAGAAGATAATTACCTAATCCCATTACTGTTTTTCGTTGGTGTTTTTGCTATCTTTTTGACCATTCAATTGGTTGTTAAGAAATATGTTCCTCCTGTTTATTGGACTGTTATTTTATCAACAAGTCTTGCGGGAACAGCATTTTCTGACTTTATGGACCGTTCATTGGGACTAGGATATATGAAAGGTTCACTGTTATTAGTAAGTGTGCTGGCTATTACTTTTTTATTTTGGTATATCACTGAGCCAACATTAAACGTTAAGAGTATTGCAACAAAACGCGTTGAAGTTCTATATTGGATAGCCATTCTAGTTTCTAATACACTAGGAACAGCAGCAGGAGATTTTTTATCGCACAAAGCTTCAGGAGTCGGAACGTTAGCAGGTGGTGGTAATTATCTGGAACAAGGTTTAGGACTTACAATTGCTCAAGGCGCTATGGTTACAGGCGGGTTAATATTAATAGTTCTTTTAGCGTATTGGTTTACAAAAATAAATAGAGTGTTTTTATTCTGGTTAGCATTCGTGTTGACTCGTCCTTTCGGAGCAACATTCGGCGATTATTTGATTAAACCTCACGAAAAAGGCGGTCTAGGTTTAGAAAATGGTACAGAAATCGCTTCCGCTATTTTACTTGCCATTCTTGTTATCTGCATCATTATTCAGTTTGCAATAAGTAAATCGAAATTAGATGAATCTAATCACCAAGTGAATTAAAACTTAAAAACATAAAGGGCAACCTAAAGAGTCCTTAAAAAGCGCGGAAAGTAAATAAGAAATATTTCTTTCCGTGCTCTTTTTTTTGTTCCACAATCTGGCCCAATTGTTGAATAAAATTTAAAAAGCACATTTCATAAAAAGTTATTATTTGTTCCAAAACTCGTACCTTTTGGAAAATCTGTTTTTCCAATAAAAAAAGCCCAATTTCTCAGCATTAAATGAGAGGAATTGAGCTTTTTTCGTTACTCCATAAACGCGCCCTTTCGTATTATTCAAATCATGGCCTCATTGCAGTCTTTGAATCAACCAATAAAATGCCAGTACAAAAATAAGGCAAGACGTTGAGATCATCATTTTACGATACCATGGGAACCTTCGCAGCCATAGCAAGAAGGGAAGTAATAGGCATAGGAACATGAGCTGGCCCGCTTCCACACCTAAATTAAACGTCAGGAGTGAGCCAATCAGATTGCTCTTTGGAAGTCCCGTTTCGGCCAAAGCCCCSGCGAAGCCCATGCCGTGAATCAGGCCAAATAAGGCCGTCAATAGCCACCGCCATTTCGTCTTTTGTACAAACATATTTTCCACTGCCACATAACAGATCGTCAGGGCAATCAAGGCTTCAACCCAATGCGAACTGACCTGAATACGGTCGGTGGCCACCAAGAATAGTGTTATGCTGTGGCCGATTGTAAAAGCAGTAACAATTTCCAACGCATCCTTGAAGCGAGATGCGATTAATACTAAGGATACCAAAAACAGCAAATGATCGTATCCGGTCAAAATGTGTTCGATTCCAAGTACAAAGTATTTCCATAGGACGGATCCAATTTCAGGCTGGGGAAGGTCCTGGGGAAGGTCCTCGGAAAGGTTGATCAGAATATCTCTATTAGTGCTATCAATCATATCCTGCTGAAAATATTCCCCTGCATGGACCATGAGTACACTCGTATGAGCAGGCGCATCGTCAAACACCAGATCGTAATGAAGATTAAATTGTTCGATTTCTTCATCGGCGATAAACGTCAGGTGAAATTCCATGCCTCTTACGGCACCCTTTTGCGCCATGTTCATCGAAACCAATTCCATCGTTAAGGGCTTCGAATCCGCATCTATGCGAAGATCTTTCTGTAGATAGGATTCGATTTTTTGCGAGGCCAGTTCATCGTTCACCAGATTATCCAAGTCAGTACCGAATTGTGGAAACAAGTCTGTTTGTTCAATAAAAAGATCATAGAGAATCTCGTTCCCTTCAATGTTTAAATCCGAGTAATTCATATTTATGGAATGCGCAAGTGAAGTTGTGGCAGTCCCAAAAAATAATAAGATCATGATGATGAACATGGACAGAAATGAATGCTGCTTCATAGCGGAACCTCTTTTCATGAAATGTTAGTATTACAATCTGCAATATAGTTTATCCGGTTACGAACGTTCATTCTGCAATTTGAACATGTTGCTCGACTTATTTCAAGCTGTTCAAGAGTGTTTTTACTTGAGGGTTAAGGTTCAATTCGTTCAGAACGATCGTAAGCGCCTCTGCGCGTGTGGAGTTGCCCTTCGGATCAAATAAGCCATTGCCCTTGCCGCTGATGATTCCCGCTTTTTCCGCAACCTTGATTTGATTTGCTGCATAAGAGCTTGCGCTTGCTATATCCGCAAAGTTGCCTTTGGAAGCATCTTTGTCCACTTTACTTAAGTCCACAATACGGGATAGAATAATAACCATTTTTTTCACGGTTAATCGTTTTGTTCGGCTTGAACGTCCCGCCATCATATCCGGTAATCACTCCTGCGCTAGCAAGCTTCTCAATGGCGTCTTTACCCCCAGTGTCTGTCAATATCTTTCACAACAACCGACTGGACAACAATTAGGTCAATTTCTACACCGACGGCGCCAGCGACTGTCACATTACATATGAAATATGAGCCGGTATCCCGTTGCAGAGCGAGGAAATGCAGCTTTAGTACACCTTTGGTACTATTAATCGTCCAAATCAATAAGGGGGAGAAAATTGATCTCCCCCAGTTTCATTACCGATCCATCCTAAATTTCACTAATGTGATGACACCTGCGTGAATTCAATACAATAAATTCTTTTAAGTTAGAAGCTAATTCTTTTCAGTTTCTGTTTCAAGGACGCTAATCTCCGCAGCCGTTGCCCAGCCGTTAACACCTGCTGTTGCTTCGAGCTTGACGTACGATGCTTCTGTCGGATCAAAAGTTGCTACTTTCTCCGCATTGTCGTTTGCCCAAGTTCCGCTTGCAACTTTAGTAAAGGTCACTCCATCTGTACTTACATAAACGTTATATCCTGTAATATTTCCGTTGCTGCCTGATGGCCTTGGTAAATACGCGACCTTATCGATTGGGTAAGTTCCTCCAAGATTTAAGGTGATCGATTGGGGGAGAACATCAGATTTATCCCACTTTGTATGCCAAAAAGTTTGTGAATTTCCGTCAATCGCCATGGATGCTGAATTATTTTCACCAATCGTTTCCTGACTTGTCGCCGTTGCCGTCATTTGAGACTGAGGGATCTTATTAACCGTTACTTTAATGCTTGTTGTCAAAGGGACCGTATTGGGATTTTTCACCCCAGTTGGCAAAGTTACAGTTCCATTGACAGTGAAGGTTTGTGCAGTCTTTACAGTGGGATCATAGTTTGAAGCATCTACATTCCATGTCACATTGGCTTCTCCCCTGCCTGCATCGGTATCCAACGATACTGTCTTTGGCAATCCAAGGGCGTCCGCTGTCTTCGCCGTTCCGATTGTCAACCCTGTTATGTCAGCAGGCGCAGTGATGCTGTTTAAATTAACACTTTGAGCCTCAATGTCAATGTCCTGCGACGAACGGTTATACATGGAATCGTCGGCGAATACCCTGAGTATATATGGAGTAGTCGGCGACAAATCTGTAAACTTGTATTCCCTGTGTTCATCGAATGGTTTGTCTAGCGGCAGCGAAAGGCTGTTAAACGATTTGTCCACTTTCCCCGTGAGCTTGTTGATAAGCTGAATATTATATTCCAAAACGCGCACATTGTCATTTGCTTGCTTTATTGTAAAAGCAAGTTCATTGTTTTTGTAGGAATCGACCGTAATACCCTCTTCAAACTGCGGAGCTATGAGTTCTCTTATATCGCTCCTGCTATAGGTAAAGGCCTCTTTCCCTTCACCAACGATTTTTACAGAAGGTATGCCTACATATTCATCTGTACTTAAATTATACTGTTTGATGATAATTTTCGAACCGTAAACCTCTAAGAAATTCACGATGCGAGGTGTGGTTTTATAGTTGATATACGAGCCTTCTACATATCCGCCGTACGGACCGTCATCAATATAACTGGAATATGAACTCGCACCGCTGTCGAGAAACGTAGCCGAACCTTGATAGTGAGAACGTTCGTCGGTCGGGTCGTATTGCGTATGACCTGACATATATACCACCTGCGACAAGTCATTGTCGTCAATATATTTACCTACATTATTACTTGCCGCGCTGCTCCATCTCCCTGACCACACGGTTCCGCTTATAGGGTAGTGAGAAGATACAAATATGGGTTTGGTTGGATCGTAATCCGCTTCTGTTTTAATTTGGTTGAGTAAATTTTTGGTTTTCCCCACGGTATTGTCGTTGTTATAATTTCCGTCAAAACCCACAATATTATATCCTTTTACCTTTACCCTATAAGCACTATTAAAGAAATTGTTATCGTATGAATTCGTTGAGGCGTTCCACGCGCCTGCCGAACCGACAGGTATAAATTGTTCGGCGCCGCCCATATCATGGTTGCCTCTTACCATATAAAGCTTCGTATTGTCAAACAGACCCTCGCCTTTAAGTTTATTGTATATGTCTGTCAGATTTTTCATCCACACATATTCATTGGCGTTGTTACCACCGGTAACGTCGCCAGGAATAAAGAGTACGTCGGCCTGTGGGAATATTCTCAGTTCTGTTCTGTAATCTTTTTCAATGCGCGCGATTGTTGCGGGATTAGCACTTACTTCCGGGTCGCTGTCCACAATCATATTTAAACCGGCGGGAGTTAATGTTTTATTGCTTTTTTGATAGATGAATATGGCGTTGTTTAGTTCACGTTCGTAATAATTGATGGTTTCCTGTGTATTTAATTTTACTTTTTGCGTTGTTGCAACCGAAGTTGCCGTATTCAAAACCTTTTTCAAATAATCAAAATCGGTTTTGCTGAAGCCTTTGCCGAGACCTTTTGCTATTATTTTATTTCCCTCTGATATTGTGTCGTTAAGTGCATTCATATCTACTTTATTTACACCGTAACTCTTATAATTAGCTTGAACTACATCACTGCTAAATGCACCTTTCCAAACATTTAGATCAGCTATATCGAATGAATTACCGCCATGCTTGCCTAATCCGTCGCTACCTATATTTAATGGGTTCGAAGTATCTAAAGTTCCGACCCCCAGCGAAGTTTCAGACATTTTGTAACCATCAATATACAACGATCCGAGCATTTTATCTCTGTCTACAACAAATGTCACGTAACGCCAATCGGAAGCATTAAACGTGTCGCGCCCAAATTTTTCTGATGTGGTAGGGAATCCTAAATTCATATTGACCGAATTGGCTGATGTATAAATCGCCCAGCCTTCGTTAGAGCTCTTAGTAAAATCCTTGTTTGATAATATTACCTGATTATTGTTAGTTGCACCCTTATACCAGAAGGATGTGGTAAAACTGTCATTATCAAATTTCAAGCTATGCTTCGTACCGACATAATTACCGTCTCCGCTTTCTAAGTGCAGAGCTTTGGTCCCGGGTAATACACCGTCTACAAAACTATAATTTCCTTTCCCTTCCAAGTTCTCTTGATTTGCATCGTCCTTTAAATTATTGTCAAATTTCATCGATGCAATAAGGTGGTTGGCATTTAATACTGCGTTCGTGGGCAATGAAGTTGAAGTTTTACTGGCACCATTTCGCTTTGAAACTACAACGCGCAATTTTTTACCAATATCATTTAACGTTACGGTGTAGCTTTTGGATGTACCACTCGATTTCACATTAATATATTTATCGCTTATACGTGATTCCTGTACTTGCCATTGAAATGTTAGATTTTTGTCCTTTGAACCTTTACCCTTGATCACACTGGCGGTGATCGTTTGACCGTAAACCGGCTGCATATTGTCGATTTTGACGATTTTGTCGTTCGACTTGTTTGTAAGTGCTTCTGCGGTGGTCGATAACATAACGAATATCATCGTGAATGCGAGGGTAATAGATAAAATTCTTTTCATTACAGAAAACCTCCATATTTTAATTATTTTAAGAGTCTGTTCAAAAAGCTTGTAAAATTGAGTGAAAAACAAAACCGTAGCCAAACTTTGATGCGGAATTACTTAGAAAAGCCAAATACGATTACAGCAATGATGACAACAGAATAGGGGGAATACGTGACAATAGACACCACCTCAAAATAACATAAAAGATAACACAATCGCACAAAATACCTATTGTACAAACAAATAATACACAATCATTATTGATTTTCTGTAAAAATCGTGTAAGTTATTGTTATTTTTATGCAAAATTACACTAAAACACACAACTACACATAAAATAGCTGATAGTGATTTTATTTTTCTACTTGAAATTTGAGGAGAGAAGCTGAAATGAGATAAACTGAGTTTAAAAAACACATAAAAAAAAGGAAAGTAGACGGCTACTTTTCCTCCAAAATAATCTTATTCACAATTTCAATACCTTCTTTTTTATATTTCTGCAGTACCTTTTCGGATAGATTTGAATCAGAAATAATACGGTCAACCCTTTCAAAATGGCAGACTTTCAATAATGAGGCAACATCAAATTTACTGCTATCCGCTAGCACAATGCAACTTTGAGAATTCTCAAGCATTTTCTTTTTCACTTGGTATTCACCTAAACCGTAATCCGTCAGCCCTTCCGTCAAGGAAATACCACTGATGCTCATAAAAAAAGTATCAATGTGAAATCCTTTAAAAAATTCTTCCGCCAAAGAACCTACCAGGCATAATTCTTCATTTCGGAGTACACCCCCGGGCATCAAAATCGTATAATGAGGCATTTCAGAAAGTTCATTGGCAATGATTAAGGAATTTGTTAAAATGGTAAGTCTTTGAAACCTGCTTTTTAATTCTTTCGCCAATTCGGTATTTGTTGTGCTGACATCTAATGCAATGGATTGTCCTTCTGTAACATAATGTGCAGCAATCTTCGCTATTTCCATCTTTTCCTCAATATTTTTGGTTTCCCGCAATGAGAAATTGATTTCTTGACTGTTCGTATTATCTAAAACCGCTCCACCGCGCACCCTTCTTATATACCCTTCTTTCTCGAGATATTCAAAATCCCTGCGGATTGTTTCGGTAGACACACCAAACGTTTTTGTGATCGAAGACACCTTGACAGACTTATTTTTTCGCAAACATTCCATTATATTTTCATGACGCTCATGAGCTAACAATATTTTCACCTGCTTTAGTTATTAGGTAAATTTGGTATTTCTTAATTTTACTTATTCTATAAATAACACAAATTCGCATAAGTTCACAACCTAACTCATGTGAGATTTTTGTAAAGTTTTTACATATGGATGCGTACATACAAGCTTTCTCAGTATTTTTCCTTAGCGTATATTTTCGTTAAAATGTCGGCGGTACCGGGTACCGCCAGCAAAACGCGGATTTACAACGTTAAGATATTCAAGCATTAAAAATCCCAATCTCTCAGTGATATGAAATAATGTTCCATAAAACAGACATTTTGCTGCTAAAATTGTATAATATTGTTTGAAAAAGAAGGGCTGTGACGAATCGTGGAGAATATATTCTTTTATGAAAAAGATGACGAAGCAAACTCCCCCCTCTACAATTGAATCCCTTCAAGCTCAGGTGGCGGAACTCACCGCAAAGGTGAGGTGGTACGAGGAACAATTCCGTCTCAGCCAGCAAAAACGGTTCGGTACGTCCAGCGAAAAAACACCAGAAAACCAACTCGCTTTGGAACTGTTTAATGAGGCTGAGAAAGAATCCGATCCTGAAGTGCCCGAACCGGTTGAAACGATTGAATATCGTTTGGCTGACGAGGAACAAGCCTGTTCATGTTGTGGCAGTGCATTGCACGAAATGAGTGTGGAAATCCGCAAGGAACTGACAATCATTCCCGCAGAAGTAAAGGTGACGGAACACAAAAGATATGTATATGCTTGCCGCAAATGTGAAGCTGACGAACTATCCACACCGATTGTCACAGCGAAAATGCCGGCTTCCGCCTTTCCGAAAAGCATTGCCTCTCCTTCTATTATGGCGTATATCATGACACAAAAATATGTGGAAGGACTTCCACTTTATCGACAGGAAAAGCACTTTGAACGAATGGGCATTCACTTGTCACGCCAGACGATGGGGAATTGGCTGTTATATGGAGCTGACCAATGGTTGGGTGTTTTATATAAAAGGATGCATGAACATCTGCTGGACCGGACGGTCCTGCATGCGGATGAAACCACTTTCCAAGTTTTACGGGAACCGGGCCGGGCTGCCACTGCCAAGTCGTATCTTTGGCTATACCGTACCGGGCGCGATGACACTCCCATTATCTTGTATAATTATCAGCAAACAAGAGCTGGGGAACATCCGAAACGCTTCTTGACAGGCTTTCAAGGCTATTTGCACGTGGATGGATACAGTGGATACAACCATGTGCCGGATGTGACGCTTGTGGGATGTTGGGCGCATGCCAGACGCAAATTTGATGAAGCATTGAAGGCTTTGCCCGATTCGCAAAAAGGAAAAATGGTAAAGGCGAGGGAAGGGCTGAACTTCTGTAATCAATTGTATGCGGTCGAAAGAACGCTGAAGAATGCCGCCCCTTCGGAGCGTTATGAACAAAGGCTCCGAAAAAGCAAGCCTATCTTGGACCGTTTTTCCGCGTGGCTTCATGAACAAAAGGATCGTGTACTTCCTAAAAGTGCACTGGGCAAAGCCATCACCTATTGTTTAAACCAATGGAAGCATCTTGAAGCTTTTTTATTGGATAACCGTCTGGAAATCGATAACAATCGTAGCGAACGTTCCATAAAACCGTTTGTGATTGGAAGAAAGAACTGGATGTTTTCCAATACACCGAGAGGTGCCAAAGGAAGCCCATTATGTACAGTCTGGTTGAAACGGCAAAAGAGAATGGACTGAGCCCCTACCATTATCTTCGGTACTTGTTTGAGATTAAGCCCAATATCTATCTATCGAGCAAAGAAGAAGTCGAACGCATTCTGCCATGGTCACAGGACCTGCCATCCATATGTAGGGTGCCTAGCCCTAATAAATGAAAGAATAAAAATAGACCTAAAAAATCAATTTTATGATATCTTTAGGTCTATTTGTCGTTTACTTTTAAAGGGATATCATTAAACACAATTTACCCCCATTTCTTGAAGACCGATTACTCTATCTCTTCTAAAAAGGAATTTCCAACCGTACCTACGTTTCGGATTTCTCCTTGTACCTCTATATTTACAGG
>NZ_JBFUIB010000106.1:0-10231 GCF_056402095.1 Peribacillus sp. P4_C12 | reverse complement strand
GTGCTTGGTCAGACCTTACTAGCGAGTCAGCCGGAACAGCCGGTTATCTGTATCGATCAAACACAGGTGGAGCATGGTGATTATTTAGATATAGGAAGGCTATTGCGGTCAGGGGTTGTGCCGGTTGTTGTTAAAACACTAACTTTCCACAACTAAGAAATGGAGGAGGATATGATGAAATTATCTACACAATACTTTGGGAAGACCTATCAATTTACTTCGCTAAAAGACGTATTGGCCAAGGCAAATGAAGAGAAATCAGGGGATAGACTTGCAGGGATTGCAGCCGAATCGGTCCAGGAACGGATTGCTGCGAAATCGGTACTAAGCGAAGTGACTTTAGCAGACATTCGAAACTATCCATTACTCTCTCCGGATGAGGATGAGGTGTCCCGAATAATTGATGGACTCATCAATCGTAGCATCTATCAATCTGTGAAAAATTGGACGGTTGCCGAACTGCGGGAATATATTTTAAGTGATGAGACGACTGGCGAAGATTTAATGAGGATAAGTAGAGGACTGAATAGTGAAATGATTGCTGCTGCAACAAAGCTCATGTCGAATCTCGATCTCATCCATGCAGCCAATAAAATCGAAGTGCTTACCAAAAACAATAGTACGATCGGATACAAAGGAACACTTGCCTCCCGTCTTCAGCCTAACCATCCGACTGACAATGTGGAAGGGATGCTAGCTTCATTAAAGGAGGGCCTTTCCTATGGAATTGGGGATGCACTCATTGGAATCAACCCTGTCGATGATTCAGTGGAAAGTATCAAAAGGTTGCTAAATGCCACTCAGGACGTAATTCAAAAATGGAATATCCCAACCCAAAATTGCGTACTTGCTCATGTGACCACTCAAATTAAAGCCGTACAGCAGGGAGCACCTGCTGATATGATTTTTCAAAGCATAGCCGGAACGGAAGCGGCCAATCGTTCTTTTGGAATTAGCGTTGAATTGCTTGAAGAAGCCAATGAGGTAGCAAAGTCCTATGGAACCGGCACAGGTCCACAACATCTTTATTTTGAAACGGGGCAAGGTTCAGAATTATCAGCGGAAGCCCACTTTGGAATTGATCAAGTGACGCTTGAGGCCAGGAACTATGGCTTTGCACGCTATTTTGATCCGTACATCGTCAATACGGTCGTCGGATTCATCGGTCCAGAATATCTTTATAACAGCAAGCAGGTCATTCGCGCCGGGTTAGAGGATCATTTTATGGGGAAAATGCATGGCCTGCCGATGGGAGTGGATATTTGCTATACGAATCATATGAAAGCGGATCAAAATGATATTGAGGACCTGGGTGTTCTTTTATCCGCGGCTGGTGTGAATTTTATCATCGCTACTCCAATGGGGGATGACTGTATGTTGAACTATCAGTCTTTGAGTTTCCACGATATAGCAACATTGAGGCAAACGATGAACAAGCGACCTGCGCCGTTATTCGAATCTTGGCTAGAGAAGATGGGTATCATGGAAAACGGCAAGTTGACGAAATGCGCGGGTGATCCGACTATTTTTAACCGTTAGGAGTGGATGATATGGGAATAAACGAACCATTTAATAAGGAAGAATTAGAAGACTTGATAACGAAAACTCCTGCCCGAATCGGGATAGGCAGAGCCGGGACACGTCCGAGGACGGATTCATGGCTGAAGTTTAGGTTTGACCACGCTGCTGCTGTTGATGCAGTATATGGTGACGTTAGTGAGGTTTTATTGAAACGGTTGGATCTGTTCAAAGTGAAAACGAGGGCGAGTGATAAGGAAGTCTATTTGCGCCGTCCGGATTATGGCCGAAAGCTTTCGGTCGAAGCAAAGCAAATGATTGAAGCCAAGTGCATAAAGGGCCCTATGGTTCAAATCATCATTTCAGATGGCTTGAGCTCCAAGGCAGTCGAAGAAAATGTGGAAGACGTCTATCTATCTTTTAAACAATCTTTGCTAAGGGCAAACTTGGATGTCGGTACGCCTTTTTATATTGAAAAAGGCAGAGTTGCTGTGATGGATGATGTCGGTGAAATTCTTAGACCAAAGGTCATTGTCCTGTTGATCGGTGAACGACCGGGACTTGTCAGTGCTGAATCACTGAGCGCCTATTTTTGCTACGAACCTCGTTTGGGTACCATTGAAGCAGAGCGGATGGTCATCTCTAACATCCATAAGGGCGGCATTCCACCGGTCGAAGCGGGAGCGCATCTCGGCACGGTCATTCAAAAAATCCTTAAATACCAAGCAAGCGGTATGTCACTCGTGAAGAAAGAAAATGAGGAAGAAAAGAGTACGGGATCAGCTTGAATAACAAAAATAGAGGAGCTTATAGCTCCTCTATTTACTTGTCCCTAAATTCCATAATCCAAATGGGTTGTAGAAAGGATGGTCTTCTTCGTATCTAAAGTCTTGAAGACTCGTCAATATATAGGCGGGTGCATCTGGTTGTACACAAAAGGTTTCACCATTTGTAAAGATAGGTCTTTCTCCTGCATGATAATAATTAAATGTGTTAAGTAAATCAGCTGCCTCTTTTGGTCTCATCGTGTTAAGTGTCACGGCATCTGGTAGACCAAATGCTTTCAGTCCAAATGAACAATAATAATCTTCCTCGCCAATAATCGTAACAAAATGGGCATAAACCGAGAGAATATCCGGGGTATGATGAAGTTGTTGCCAATCCTCTTTTGAATGTGCAATGCCTGCGGTTTCTATTTTTACAGCCATTCCGCCAGCCTTCAGGATTGCTGCCCCAGCATCAACTAAATCTGTAATATTTCCAAAGTCAGATACATCAGCAATTATATAAACCGTAAAAGTATGATTATTGATTTCCTCTAATAAACGCTCCGAAAAGGCCCCTTTACTGGCATAGGAAAAGGTTTCTTTCAAATTCGGTTCATAATCATAGACTTCCACTTGGAAAGTTATGTTTTTATCTTTGCTATGCAAAATATGACCGGCTAGCAGGTACCCTTCACTTTGAGAAGCCACAGCTTGAATCAATTCTGTTCGGTTCTTCCACTTTCCAGGTATCCCGATAATAATTTGAGTATCCGTCATGTAGCATCTCTCCTTTGTAATCATTTAATACTATACTACTCTTGGCGTTTTCCATAGTATTAAAAAAACAAAGTGCCAGGTTGGATTCAATTTGTCCCTAGAGATGGTGTGCAGGACTTTTTCAAATTTATACAATTGTTGTATAATATAATCTAGTAATCGTATAGCATATCTTCCGTGGAATTTATTTATGGATTTCCTTTTAGTTATATGAAAAAATGCTGTAGAGACAAGAATTATAGTAATCAATTTGTGTATATTCAATGATGAAAGAGAGTGGAATATAATGGGTCGTAAGTGGAACAATATCAAAGAAAAAAAAGCTTCAAAAGATGCAAATACAAGTCGTATTTATGCTAAGTTTGGACGTGAAATTTATGTAGTAGCCAAACAAGGTGAACCAGATCCAGAATCTAATCAGGCTTTGAGAGTTGTACTTGAACGTGCGAAAACGTACAATGTGCCGAGAACGATTATTGACCGTGCGATTGAAAAAGCAAAAGGCGGTTCTGAAGAAAGCTATGACGAACTTCGTTATGAAGGATTCGGACCAAATGGATCAATGGTTATCGTAGATGCGCTGACAAACAACGTGAACCGGACGGCATCAGATGTGCGTGCTGCATTTGGTAAAAACGGAGGAAACATGGGAGTCAGTGGATCTGTAGCCTATATGTTTGATGCAACGGCAGTTATCGGTATTGAAGGTAAAACAGGAGACGATGTGCTTGAATTATTAATGGAAGCGGATGTTGACGTACGTGACATTATTGAAGAAGAAGAGGCGGTTATCGTTTATGCTGAACCTGAACAATTCCATGCTGTACAAAAAGCATTCAAAGATGCGGGCATTACGGAATTTACAGTAGCAGAGCTAACGATGCTTGCACAAAATGACCTAACCCTTCCGGAAGATGCACAAGCACAATTCGAAAAAATGATCGATGCATTAGAAGATTTAGAAGATGTTCAACAGGTCTATCACAATGTGGATCTTGGGGAATAAAAAAGTTGAGCAGACCTTTGCTATGTAATCAAAGGCCTGCTTATTTTGCATTCATGGGGCACTGAGAGCCTGGTATGTAAATGACGGACTTGATGAATTGTTTTCTTTTATGACTGAAAAATCATTGGCAGTTCCATTTTGAACCTCAGCCTACTAAAGAAGATATTAAAGGCTTTAATGAAGGTGCATAACAAGGTTGAAAATAAAAGGAGAGAAGGATAGATAAAAGCAAATTAATTTGGCTTTTATCTATCCTTCTCTTTTCGTTTAGTCTGCTAACAATCTATTATTCTTGTAAGTCGATACCGTAAAGTTCGCGGTCTTTTTTTACCTGCTCTAGTTCGGAAATGGTAACTAGTTGATATCCTTTGTCATGCAGTTGTTTGATGATTTCCACTGCAGCCTGGGCGCTAGTTTGGTAAATATCATGCATAAGAATGACTTTACCGTCTTTGGCTTTGCTCATTACTTTGCCTACAATCTTCTTTTTACTGCGATTTTTCCAGTCTTCCGGGTCAACATCCCAAAGTGTGACCTTCATATCTTCCATATTTTCCTGGACATTATCGTTAATCGCTCCATATGGGGGACGAATAAGGTCTGGCTCAGTTCCGGTAGCTTTTTCAATAGCGTCTTGAGTCTGCTCAATTTGACTTTTGATTTTTTTCTTGCTTAGACGTGTCAATTGTGGATGATCCCAGGAATGGTTGCCGATTTCATTACCTTGTTCAGTCATCTTTTGCAGCACCTCTGGATAGTGTTGCACGCGGCTTCCAAGCACAAAAAAGGTAGCATGTGCATCATACTTGTTTAGGGCTTCCAGGATAGACATAGTATGACTTGGATGTGGCCCGTCATCGAACGTTAAGGCGATTACCTTTTGTGAAGGGTCAATCCATTCATTTTTCACTGGGAGCTTGGCGACGACATGTTTCGGTTGCCATTCCTTTACACGATCCTGATTTAAATCTTTACTTTGATATGAATCTAGCAAACTATTTTTGAAAAGTTCTTTATTAATAGCGATGGTATGAGTCTTAGATGAGTCTCCATCCTCATCAGTCTTTACATAGAATACAAGCGTATTTTTCAGCACTGAAAAAGAATCAAAGTTGGCTGCTTTTAGTTGGTTTTTCTTCTTAATAAGACTTTTCGAAATGCCTTCTTCTTTACTCTCGGTTAACTCTTCATAAACAATGTCAGATAAAACGGATAAATAATCAGTATCCGTGGCAAAAATGTCTTCTATAGAGAGTTTTTTCTGAGATGGAATATCATAAGTGAAGATCCGGGATCCGGACTGCTTCTTTCCTCCTACTTGTTCATATTTATCGAAGGAAATGGTAATGGTTTGCTTGCTGAAATGGAGTATCGTATAAGTGAGGTTAAGCTCAGAAGATGCTTTACCGCCAATGGCTTTCCATTTCTTTTCGTAATCTTTTATTTCTTTTTTTATGTAAGCTTCTAGTTGCTTGTCGATATTTTCTATATGAAGAACGGGCCTGCTTACTGAATACCCGCCTTTCGTATCATCTTTTACAAACGTTTGAATATCAGCTTCTGGGTAATTTTGATCATTTGAATAAGCCGAAACAGTTTTCTTCTTATCAAAAGCTAGGCTTTTTATAGCTAAACCCATTGCTCCCACTGCAGCTGTTAGACAAAATAGAAAAATAAAGACCTTTTTATAATTTAATTTCTTCATGATGCATTCCACCTCGATAATCATTCTACTATATAGACGCGCCAAAAGCCTTAATAGTTTGTAAAAAATTTCATTTTTTTATATGAAAATCTTTCTTTTGCCATTTTCAAACTTTTAAGACCCGTCGAGCGTCTATCCTTTGTACCTAGGATACGTAATTTAAATGTAAGGAGCTCTTTAAGGCAATGAAAAATCTAGATATAAATCAATTAATAGCGGCCCGGATAACCGAACGGCAAGAAAATTTGTACAGACTTGCTTTTTACTATGTGAAAAATAAAGAGGATGCGCTTGATATCGTGCAGGAATCAATCAGAAAAGCGCTAGCCTCGAGCAGCAAAATTAAAGATGCTGCTTCTATAGACAGCTGGTTATATAAGATCATAGTCAGAACGGCACTTGATGTTTTACGAAAGAATAAGAAACTGACAATTGCGGATGACGAAACAATAGAATACTTACGTAGTGGAGAGGAAGATCACTATCGGGACCTGGATTTGCAAAGGGCCATGGAGGGACTTGCGATCAAGTATAAAACGGTAGTCATTCTTCGTTTCTTTGAGGACTTGAAGTTGGAAGAAATAGCGGAAGTGTTGGAAGAGAACGTAAGCACAATTAAAACGAGATTATATAAAGCACTGCAACTATTGCGGATCAACATGACTGAACAGGAGGAAACGAAAAAATGGAAAAAAAATTAAAGGATCTGCGAGAAGAGTATCTTCAAACACCAATCCCTAAGGAATTAAACGATGTCGTTCAAGCGGCCTTGAATGAAAAACCCAGGAAAAAGCCAAGGGTTGCCAGAACCATATGGATTACAGCAGCAGCGGCCCTGCTGATTGTGACAGCCTCAGTAAACATGAGCCCGGCAGTAGCAAAAGCAATGAGCGACATTCCGATAGTTGAAAAAGTCATCGAAGTGATTACATTCGTTGAATGGAATGAAGAAGAAAATAATTCCTCAGCAGTAATCAAAACACCAGCTATTACAGGACTGGAAAATAAACAGCTGGAAAATAGCTTAAATGATAAATACATAGCGGAGAGCAAACAGCTCTATAAGGAATTCACGGACTCCATGTCTACTCTGAAGGAAGGAGAAAATGGAAATATCTCGGTGGAAAGTGGATATAAGATATTAACCGATAATGACACGATATTATCCGTCCAGCGTTATACAGACAAGATTCAAGCTTCCAGTTCTACAGAGAGCCAATTTGATACAGTTGACAAGAAAAACGAAGTGCTATTAACGTTAAATAGTTTGTTTAAAGATGACCGCTATCTTCAGGTAATAAACGAGAATATTATGGAACAGATGAAACAGCAAATGGCTGAGGACCCAAATAAAATATATTGGGTGGAAGACGATGAATTTGTTGAATTTAAAGGTATCGATGCAACACAAAACTTTTATATCAACAAAGATGGCAAGCTTGTGATCGCTTTTAACAGCTATGAAGCAGCACCAGGATATATGGGTGCAGTTGAATTTACGATCCCGACCAAGGTTATATCAGATCTTCTAGTTGGGGATCAATATATTCATTAAGAACTTACTTATTTAAACTTATATGTATGAAGAGCGATCTGTTTTTAAAACAGAGAACTTAAAATACTCGTTAATTAAAGACGAACCAAAGTTACGCGATCACAGTAACTTTGGTTCGTCTTTTGATTCTCCAAATTTCATCTGATCCAGTTCAAGCCTCATTTTTTCCGTTTCAATAAGAAAGTTTTCGTGTTTAAGTTTTTCGAGTTCTAATTCGTCTTTAATCATATTGTGTTTGGTTTTTGCTTGTTTTTCGAAATGGCTCGTCAGGATTCCAATAATGGGAATGGAAAATATCATTACAACTGTTACTAGACCTATCATACTTGTGCCTCCTCGTTTTTAAAAAGTATTTTTTCTATATATATTATACGGTGTATTGAATTGGTTTGGTTGGATTTTTTTTACAATATACTCTTTTTATTTGCTCTTATATTTTTCGAACCCTCTTTTTTTTGCACAGTGTATCTGTTGCGATGCGGTTGGGAAAGTTAGGTATTATATCCCCTTAAGCTTTTGGAGATTGTAAGATCGGTTTTCAAGGTGATTATTTTGAAATAAATTATTTAAATATACTAAATATTTATTTACAATAGAGCAAATAAAAGTTATTATACAATAATAAAAGGAGGGCTTGGTATGGCAACGATAAATAAACAGAAAATTGTGGATAGTGTACCTCAAAAAGGTTTTTTTGGAAACCCAAAAGGACTATTCACCCTTTTCTTTACTGAGTTCTGGGAGCGTTTCTCCTATTATGGCATGAAGGCCATTCTTGTTTACTATATGTATTACGAAGTTTCTAAAGGGGGACTAGGTCTTGATGAACACACAGCCCTTGCCCTTGTATCCATCTACGGATCTTTAGTATATATGTCCGGCATAATTGGCGGATGGCTTGCCGATAGGATTTTCGGGACTTCCAAAGCTGTATTTTACGGTGGTATCTTGATCATGCTCGGGCATATTGTCCTTGCTGTACCAGGCAGTCTCTCTATGTTCTTTGTTTCCATGGTACTCATTGTTCTGGGTACTGGTCTATTAAAACCGAATGTTTCCAGCATTGTCGGGGAAATATACGCGGAAAATGACGATCGCCGGGATTCCGGTTTCAGTATATTCTATATGGGTATCAACATGGGGGCATTCCTTTCACCGTTTCTTGTCGGTACAGTCGGAATGAACTACAGCTTCCACCTTGGTTTTGGGCTGGCGGCAATCGGTATGTTAATTGGGCTTATCGTCTTTGTTGCAACAAAGAAAAAGAACCTGGGCCTAGCTGGAACTCTTCCTGCTAACCCATTATCGCAAAATGAAAAGAAAACCGTATTCACTAAATTGGGAATAGCTACATTGATTGTAGCTGCCATCATCGGCATCACTGCCACTAAAGGTATCTTAACGATTAAAACCTTTATTAATCTTGTAGGTATCCTAGGGATCCTTATCCCGACCCTATATTTCATTTTCATGTATCGCAGCCCTAAAACAACTTCTGTTGAACGTTCACGATTGATAGCCTATATTCCTTTGTTTATAGCAGCTGTCATGTTCTGGGCAATTCAAGAGCAAGGTGCAACTATATTAGCAAATTATGCAGACAAACGGACACAGTTGAATTTTGCTGGAATAGAAATAAACCCGGCATGGTTCCAATCATTGAACCCTTTGTTCATCATTACCCTTGCACCAGTATTCGCATGGTTATGGATTAAACTAGGAAAGCGTCAGCCGACCGTACCTCAAAAATTCTCATTAGGTTTGCTATTCGCCGGTTTATCATTCTTGGTGATCCTGCTTCCTGTTTATTTCGGTGGATCAGACTCATTAGTCAATCCATTATGGCTTGTACTTAGTTATTTCCTTGTAGTGCTTGGAGAACTTTGTTTATCCCCTGTTGGACTTTCAGCAACTACAAAATTGGCTCCGGCTGCATTCTCGGCCCAAACGATGAGCCTGTGGTTCCTGGYAAGTGCAGCAGCACAAGCACTAAACGCGCAAATCGTTAGATTCTACACTCCTCAAACCGAAATGGCTTATTTTGGAGTGATCGGCGTTGCTTCAATGATCCTTGGACTGGCTCTGATGGCCTTATCACCTAAGATTCAAGGTTACATGAAAGGCATTCGCTAACACTTAGCCAGCAGTAAGGAAAAAAGGAATAGACTATAAAAAAAAGATGACCTTTGAAAAGGGTCATCTTTTTTATTACAATGATTATCATGTTTTGTGCATCCGCCGGAAATCCCTATGTTTGAGTAGAGTGACATCATTCAACAATTGTCGGAAAAAAAGGGCATCCAATGTAACCCTTTGCAGAATCCGGAAGTTAGCCTAGAATGTTTTCACTTCAGGCTAATTCTTTTATGGAGTCAACGGGCATTACCATACGCCAGTTGTTCAGTGTTTTGAGAGGTCCTGCTAACAAAACGCGGAAAATATACGCTAAGGAAACTTGGCTTTTTCGTGTCGAAATGTGCTTAGCGTATCAGGTGAAAAAATCACTTTGCAAAAACGTGAAGTATGTATGGAATTAACCAGAGGAGGTGCAGGATGAAAAAGAGGCTAGTGATGATTTTCATTTTATTAAGTGCAGCTGTGCAGATGATTGGGTTAACAGTTGATTTTCCATGGAAGGGAATCACACTGTGGACATTATCTGTGATTTTTCTTTTAATGGCAGCGTATTTCACGAAGTCTCCTGCGAAGAACTGAAAATCGAATCGAAAAGGAACCGGAATGAGATATGCTCTTGAAGTGAACCCAAAAAGTTAGACACTTTATTTAATTAGGCAGCCTTGAGGGCATGAATCCGGTAATCTACCGGGCTCATGCCTTTTAATTTTACCTTGATTCGTTGATGATTGTAGTAATGGATATATTCCTCTAATTCTTGTTTGAAA
>NZ_JBFUIB010000105.1:0-10413 GCF_056402095.1 Peribacillus sp. P4_C12 | reverse complement strand
CCTTATAAACGAGTGACATGCTGTTTATATTACCAGATTGACGGTCAGGAAAAATGCTCATACTGTCCGAATAAGAACTGTTGAATAGATAATCATAAGAAAACCAGGCTTTGACTTCGAGCCTGGTTTTCTTATGGGATGAAAAGTTTCATCTGTCCAGTCTTTTTCTTTCGGGTTGTCTATCACTTATTATAGAAACTAAACGCATTAAACGGGTTGATATGTTATAATGTTGATATTTAATTGAACGGAGGCAGTCGCATGGGAAATGGGATTATTCACTATGGAATTGGTGAAGTAGTAGATATATATATGTATATTAAAACGAGTACAAAGGCGGTTGCGAGTAATGGAAAGCCGTTTTTAACACTGATTTTGTCTGATAAAACTGGGGAGATTGAGGCTAAGTTATGGGATGTCTCCGAGACTGATGAGAAAACATACAGTGCAGAAGCTACGGTGAAAGTGCAGGGGGAAGTCCAGAATTATCGAGGACGAAGCCAATTGAAGATCCGTAATATTAGACTTACTGCGGATGCTGATGGCATCACAAAAGCGGATTTGATTCAAACGGCACCTTTAAGTCAGGATGAAATGATGGAAACGATTACTCAATTCATTTTCGAAATGAGGAACCCAAATATCCAAAGGGTGACTAGACACCTTATCAAAAAATATCAGAATGAATTCTTGACGTTTCCTGCTGCTACTAAGAACCACCATGAGTATATGTCAGGACTCGCATATCACGTTGTGTCGATGCTGGGGTTAGCTAAAGCCATTTCAAACCTATATCCTTCGCTCAATAAGGATCTTCTTTATGCAGGGGTCATTCTACATGACCTTGGAAAGGTACATGAACTATCTGGACCTGTGTCGACTGTATATACGGTTGAAGGTAACCTTCTCGGCCATATCACCATCATGGTAAATGAAGTCGGTAAAGCTGCAGAGGAATTAGGGATTGATGCAGAAGAAATCATGATCCTCAAGCATTTAATATTAAGTCACCATGGTAAAGCTGAATGGGGCAGTCCTAAACCACCAATGGTAAGGGAAGCAGAAGTACTTCATTATATTGATAACATGGATGCCAAAATAAATATGATGGACCGGGCATTGGAAAAAGTGAAACCGGGAGAATTTACGGAAAGAGTCTTCGCACTCGATAATCGTTCATTCTATAAACCAACATTTTAATGAAATATGTTTCTTTCTCAATCGAGAAAGAAGCATATTTTTTTTGTTTGTGCATATTCTCTAATAAATGACTAGGAGACTTATTTGGGAGGGAAAAGGACATGCCAATATGGATCTGGTTTGTGTTTATTGGAATCATCGTTAGTGCAGTCATGTCAATATGGACAGCTAGGCAAGAACGCCTTATAGATGATGCATGGATTGAGAAGGAAGGTCAGAAGTATATTGAAAGGATGGAAGAGGAAAGAGAGAGGCGTAAAAAGGATATAAATCAGGGAGCCTAGCATGAAATAAAAAAAGCGACAGGACAAAGTCCTGTCGCTTTTACTATTCAAATTACTTTTCTTCTTTAGTTGTGCCACCAGATATAGCATCTTTTAAATCTTTATCATTAATCTTCACGTCTGCTTTTTTAACTTCTGCATCCAGAATATCTTGAACTTTAGTTTGGTCAATTTGAGCGACCTTCAAATCATATTCAAGATCTTTTTTCATATCTTTGTATGGTTTTTTTTCTTTTGTATCAAGCAGTTGGATAATGTGGTAGCCGTAATCAGATTTAATCGGTGCACTGATTTCGTCTTTCTTCATTTTGTAGGCTGCTTCTTCAAATGCAGGAACCATTTCACCCTTACCGAACCAGCCTAGCTCTCCACCTTTATCTTTTGTGCCTGTGTCAGTAGAGTATTCTTTAGCAAGTTTAGCAAAGTCTTCGCCTTTATCCAATTTTGCTTTAACTTCGTCTGCTGTTTTTTTGTCTTTTACAAGGATATGCCTAGCTTTGATTTGTGGTTTATAGTCTTCATAAGCTTTTTTAACGTCAGCTTCTTTCACGGTAATATCCGCGATGGCTGCTTTCTCTTGAAGCATGCCGATTTTTAGTGCACGTTTAAGATCATCTTCGCTCTTATATCCGGAAGAGGCTAGAGCTGTTTCGAAATTCTCACCCATTTGTTCTTTAAGCTCGTTCGTTTTAGCTTTAACTTCTTTATCCGTTACCGTATATTTTTCAGAAAGAACTTTTTCATAAACAAGTTCTTGAAGAACTGTATCACCATAACGGTCCTTCATGACATTGTAAAACTCTTCTTTAGATATATCTCCTGCTTTAGTTTCTACGACTGCTTCCTTGTCGCTGTTGCATGCTGTAAGTCCGATCAATCCTGCTGTAACAGCAATCGATAATGCCCATTTCTTCATTAAAAAACAACTCCTAGTTTTAAGTTTCTTGTTTGCTCTTCTTAGTATTTCCACAAAATTAACTATAACATATTCTGGTTACTTTACAAAAAATAATATATTGATGTATGAATAAGAATTTTACGAAAATTGGGTAAATGCCTAACCGGATAATAAAACTTAACATATGATAAATCGAGGACAACAAAGGAGGTAGGAAAATGGGTAATGGATTTAACGGAGGTTTCGCTTTGTTAGTAGTGTTATTCATTTTATTAATCATTGTAGGGGCAGCCTTTTGCTAGTTATACTCAAAATTAATAATGGAAAGTGCCCACTCCTTTTGCAATGGAGTTGAATAGGATAGGGTAGCCGCTCAACAAGAAATGAATAAAATGCTTATCAAGCTAATGAAAGGAATGATTCCTTTTAGCGGATATAAGAGTGTGCATGAAATTGCTATTACTTAAGAATGGAAAGGAGGAAGATCAATGTCTGGAGGAATAGGTGGAGGCTTTGCTCTAATTGTCGTTCTTTTCATCCTGTTAGTCATAATTGGAGCTTCTTGGTTATAAACTCATAAACAAAAAGGCGAAGCTGCTCGCTTCGCCCTTTTCTTTATGTGGATAATGCCCCGGGTATCATCAATGTATGTAACAAATGATAATCAACATTTGTTGCTCATCTCTACGTATACAAAATTTCAATATAGGAGGATAATAACATAATAGTAATTAATACATTAATGGTCCTGAATACTTTAGGCTGCCGGTCTTCAGCAATTTCCTTTTGAATACATAAAGAATTTGTCATTCTATTAATATTATAAAGAATCAGTATAGCAAAAATAATAAACCAGAACGAGATCAAAACCTAAAATCCCTCCTTACAAAACATCATGTATAAATACGATACCAAATTATAATGAAAAAAGATACCTAAAAATCTGTCAGTCATCTTTATGAATAAAAAGACAATCAATTACTTTTGGATGAGGATGTCGTATCCTTCTCCGTGTTCTTCAATAAAGGAATGCCCTGGCGAACCAACTAGATTTTTTATATAAATGAAATCCGATACACATAATCCGGTGTGCAGGGAAAATAAAATAGTGAAATAATGGATGTAATGTGGATAACTAAGGGCACACCCAATTAATATGACAGACATAATTAAAAAGGGTAGCACCAGCGTCAAGAGATATAGGTGCTTTCGAATGGGGTAATGCACATTTATTTTGCATGTGAGCACGAGTCTCCACTTCAAAGACCAGGATGTTTTCACTTTTTTACATAGTAATCGTAGAGGTAAATAGTGTAATAGTTTGTGAACAGGATATAATAAGAGCAATAGGCTAAAAAATACCATTGTTTGATCGTCATACAAAACGACATGAGTTGAAAAGACACTTAATAATGTATAGATCATAACAAAAGACATCAATATAGTAAAAACTGAAAAAATAATTAAACGGCAGCTCCCATATTGTTTTGTTACGTCTATTGTTTTCCACGAATTCATTTTGAAATCAGCCCTCCATAGACCGTTGAATTTACTTACATACATTACGATGAATGAGTTGAAAAAGCAATAGAATTTTTGGATTTAGTTTGAATATAAAAAACAGTGCAGAATGAAGAAGGCTACAATAAGATAAAATCGAGTTCCAAATGAAGAATAAGGTGGATTTTGGGCGGAATAATTGTTTGGAGTCTTTATGCTAAATAATGATTGATTGGGGATTAATAATGTATGGGAAATATAAATGAAGAAATAGAAATACTCCGTTTTCATCAGCAACTATTATTAAACCTTATACGTAATCCGGAGGCAAAGTTAGACTTTCTTTTTGTGGAAAAAAATTTCACGAAGAAGGAAGCGGAAGAGTTGTTGGAGACATGTGATATATTGAGCAAACGCTTTGAAATAGAAAAAGCGGAAGGGTACATGAACTTTCGACCGCTTTTTATTCAATTTGAAAAAAGGTTGAATCCTAAAATAACCATAAAAGAATGTATTAACGCATGCCTCTCACAAGGTTTATATGTATCATTCATGAAGGAAATGAATAGAGTGTGAGATTAAATTAAACTGGCTCAGTTTCTTTCTCTATCTTTTTTTTTGTGATTTTACCTTCAACGTCAGTAAATTCCTGATCAATGTTATCAAATGACCGTTCAAAGATTTGCATGAAATCTTCCCCGTATATGTTACGAATGACAGCCATCATTTCAATCATATCCGGAAATTTACCATAAAGTTCACGAAGTGGAAGTGCACCTGAGAAAGCTGAGTTTTTACTTGGGTCATATGACTCCATTAACTCAAGTAGAACTCTTTCACCTTCTGGAGTTATCTCAATATACGTATTTCTTTTGTCATTCTCTTTCTTGGAGAATGTTAAAAATCCACGTTCCTCTAATTTTTTTGAAAAGTTAAATGCTGTTGAAACATGCATGACCCCAAATTTTGCAACGTCTGAAATGGAAGAGCCATTAAGATGATAAGCAATCCAAAGAATATGGTGCTCATTGATGTTTAAATCATAAGGCTTAATCCATTGCTGCCAATCTTTTTCAATCGATTTCCATAATGCTTTGCTTAATTGTGCAATTCGTTGACTAAAAATCATTGCTTCTTTCATAGAATAATTTTTATTCTGCATTTTATGGGCTCACCTACTTATCAGATTCTGTATATTTATTATGACAATAAAATAAAAATTAATAAAGATAATATTTGCAAAATTTTTAGAAAATTTAAGGTTTTTTAATAGATTCTCCATTTTTCTCTAATAAACTATGTAAATTATTGGGAAAAATGGAGAATCAGCCTTATATGATGGTGTTAACTTTTAGTTTTTAGGAGAAGGTATTACTGTTTCTAATTCTTTCAGAGAATCTTCAATTTCCTGAACATTCTTCAATAATTCCATTTTATTTGGTTCAATTTCCTGCTTCCAGTTCTCAATGACCACCTGAACATCTGAAATGAAGGTTTTCACTGTTTCTTTGCTGATTTGTGTAGCTTCCATTGTGTCATCTTTAATATTTAATAATTTAGCCTTTAACTCATCAATGGTTGCCTTAATTTCTTCCGTGTTTGTTTTGATGCGAGTCCGTAAGTCTTTACCAGAACTTGGTGCAGAAAGTAAGGTCGCTGCTCCCGCTACAACTGTTCCAGTTAAAAAGCCAATTAGTAATGATTTTGCTTTCATTAGGATCACCTCATTTTATAATATTGATTTCGCTTTACATGGTCTAAATCCCTGCTGGAAAAACATCAATTGGAAATTAAGTTATATAGGGATATAAATACTATTGATAACAAAATACCATAATTTTCATCCTTAGGGAAGAGTCTCTACCATTTTATCTTTATATCACAAAAATATTTTTTTAAACTCAGATATTAAATATATAATATTTAAAAATAACTTGAAGATTAATCTATAAATGCTTCATATAAAGGAAAGAACGGCATATAGATAGTAAAAAACTAGCTGTCGGATCATTGATGGCATTGGTGGGTAATAATGAAATTTATATTTTTATTAGGCCTAATATGCCTGTGCGGAATGGGGTATTTTCTAAGGAAAGCAAAAAATCCTGGTATCTATCCTCCTAAGAGGGTGCATCAAACTAGAGCGTTCGCTTTGGGCCTACCTGGGGTCTTTCTGCTTTTTATTTGGTTTATGTGGGTATTGATTCATTAAGCCTCAGAGGATTTGTTTTAATGTCAGAGATAAGTCTAGATGCTGACTAAATCCCAGATTCATAAGGAGAAAAAAAAGCACCGGTCATTCCGGTGCTTTTTTAAGTATGATATTCCAGCTGTTTAAGCATGAGCGGATATATTTGATTTTTTTACAATGCCGTTCACAATTGGATAAATGATAACCATCGCAACTGTATTTAGCAGTACGGCAGGAAGGACAACAGCTCCGAATAGTGCAACGAAAGGCCCTGGTAGGGAGACGATATAATAAGCCGAACCAAGGAAGGCTGCGCCGGAAATAATTGTTCCTACGGCAGTCAATATACTTACGGTGACAACGGATGTTGAAAACTTCTTAAGACTGATGAATAAAAGATAAAACAGAAAAGCTGTTACCAACTTGTCTATGATATTTGGAATTTGTCCTCCGGGGAATGTTGTTGTCATGGCAGAGATAGCTCCAGCAGCCAAGGCTACAATGAATACATTCTTTTTCTCGGGAAACAGTGCAATCGCCAAAAACATCATCAACAGCATCATGTCCGGTTTCATTCCTAGGAAGAATCCTGGAACAATAAAATGCAAAGCAGCCCCAATCCCGATTAAAAGGGATATTGACACAAGAGTTTTCGTTTTCATTTACTCATCTCTCCTATTCTCATCTCAACTAAAATCTTTTCTTCAACAATGCACTACTGCTTGTTGCAAGAAGTTTAAAATAGTATATCATAAGACCTATTTTTTTAGAAGTCTTAAATTTGCATAGAAACTAGAGGGCTTGTGCTTCTGTTGCTTTATAGGATTCTTGAAACTTTTTCATGAAGTCAGCAAGATCTTGGCAATGGGAAAGCGGTACCGCATTATAAATGGATGCTCTGCAGCCGCCAATAGATCGGTGACCGTTTAGTCCCACAAATCCAGCTTGCTTCGCTTCTTTCAGGAATTGTTTTTCAGCTTCTTCAGTCGGAAGTGTGAACGTTACATTCATATGTGAACGGCTGTCTGGAAGGGCATGGCCTTTGTAAAAACCATTGCTGTTGTCGATAGCATCGTAAATGACTTTTGCCTTTTCTCCATTTACTTCGGCAATCTTCTCTACACCGCCCTGTTCTTTGGCCCAATCCAACACAAGTGACAATAAGTAAATCGCTAATGTCGGCGGTGTGTTATATAATGAGTTATTTTTTGAATGAATAGAATAATTCAGCATGGATGGGATTTTTTCATTATCAGTTATTAAATCTTTACGGATGATAACGACGGTAATTCCAGAAGGTCCTAGATTTTTTTGTGCACCAGCATAAATGATTCCGAATTTACTAACATCAATTTTTTTGCTAAGGATATCACTTGACATATCAGCTACTAGTGGAACGTTACCTGTTTCCGGGAAATGTTTCCATTGCGTTCCGTAAATTGTATTATTACTTGTAATATGAAGATATGCCGCATCTTCATTCAATTTGATATCCTCAAGTTTAGGAATGAACGTATATTTTTCATCCTTAGATGAAGCAACGACTGCTGTATTACCAACTTTTTTGGCTTCCTTTAAAGCTTTTTCCGACCAAGAACCTGTTAGTACAAAATCTGCGCGTTGTCCCTCATTCAAAATGTTCATAGGAATCATAGAGAATTGAAGACTGGCTCCCCCTTGCAGAAGAAGAACCTCATAATTTTCAGGAATTTCCAAAAGATCTTTTAAGGATTGAATGGCATGGTTATGAATTTTTTCAAATTCAGCACTTCGATGGCTTAATTCCATGACAGACATACCAGAATTCTCAATATTCAACCATTCGTTTTGAGCTCTTTGTAAAACTTCTAAGGGAAGGGCGGCTGGCCCAGCGTTAAAATTGCGTGCACGTTTCAATTTTCTTCCTCCTATACAGCTATGTGTTAAAGTATTTTAGTCTATTTATATCCTACCAGAAAACTAAATTCAATAGGAGGAAAATTTAGAATTTTAGATGGATAATCATTTTGATTTAGGGAGGAATAGAAGAGGAGGAAATAAATAGGTCCTTCACTGTGAGTGAGGACCTATTTAGGGTATATAATTTGTCACGTTATAACTGAACTAATTAGAGGTAGTATTGAACGTAAGTTGTAATCTTCTAAACATTTTGGGAGATAGACAATAACCCTTTACTGGTAGCGGGAGTTTCACTTAATATGCTGTGCAATAGAGTCGGCTATTTGTTTCAGGTCATCGGGTGTATAGTCACGTGTATGTGTTTTCCAAACTGCCCCAAAGCCGTCATTTTCTCCATGTCGTGGAATTAAGTGCATATGAAAATGGAAGACGGACTGTCCGGCTGCTTCCCCGTTATTATTTAAAAGATTCAGGCCGACAGGTTGGAATTCTTGTTTCATGGCACGGGCAATTTCCGGCACGACTTCAAATAGATTTTTGGCGATTTCCGGTGTTAACTCGTAAAGGTTTTCCTTATGTACTTTAGGAATCACCAAAGTATGGCCTTTTGTTACTTGACTGATATCAAGAAAAGCTAGCACATGTTCATTTTCAAAAACTTTCGTACTTGGAATTTCACCATCGATTATTTTGCAGAAAATGCAATCACTCATTAAAAACGCCCCTTTAAAAAAAATTAATGTATTTGGTTAATCGTACCATAGCTTGATTCCCTGAGAAAAGAAAAAACCATAAAAACAGGATGCAACGGAAAGTTGCACCCTGTCTTGTTTGAAAAAGGGGGTTTTGCTTCAATTCGCATTAGCATAAATTCTCTGCGACAAACACCTCATCTACAGTAAAGTAAAATACGGTTATCTGATTAGAGATTTTCCATTCAAAGCAACCATCTCCTATATCTTTAAAGTTTCATCAACTTTCAAAGCATAAATGATAATTATTGAATGATTTTTCTGCTTTGTGCAAGCGAACCATCTCCTTGCTCGATACGATTTTTTATGAAGCTTCTGGTTTAATTCAGTTTATACGTCTTTAACTGACACCTCATTTACAATATGATGTGAATCATTTGTAATAAAACGTTTGGGCATTTCAGTGTAATACGTCTTTAACTGACACCTCATTTACAATATGATGTGAATCACACGTAATGACTAACCCCTTCTTCCTTAATTATGATCGCCATTAAGTAGAAAAAATATAATTGGTTATTTGTGGAAATTTATTTCCGGGGACACTCGACTATATAAAAGCAGAAGAATTTGATAAAATGGAAATAAGAACCTCTATATAGAAAGGATCGTTTATATGTCCTTATTGGAAATTAAGCAACTAGTCGGGGGATACACGAAAACGCCCGTTTTAAAAGGAATAAGTTTTGACATTCAACCCAATGAGCTAGTTGGATTAATCGGGCTTAACGGGGCTGGGAAAAGTACAACAATTAAACATATTATCGGACTCATGGAACCGAAAGGCGGAAGTGTCTCGATTCATGGAAAAACACTTGCACAGGAT
This sequence comes from Peribacillus sp. P4_C12, assembly GCF_056402095.1. Lineage (NCBI taxonomy): Bacteria > Bacillati > Bacillota > Bacilli > Caryophanales > Bacillaceae > Peribacillus > Peribacillus sp. P4_C12. Next base: position 863 of record NZ_JBFUIB010000105.1, on the reverse strand, counting down.
CCGGATACATATCGAAAACAATTCTCTTACGTACCAGAAACTCCTATCTTGTATGATGAGCTGACACTTGAGGAGCATTTAAAGTTGACGGCCATGGCGCATGATTTGGAAGAAGCGACATATAAAGAAAGGATGAATGTCCTTTTAAAGGAATTCCATATGGAAAAGAGACTGAAATGGTTTCCGGCTCACTTTTCAAAAGGGATGAAACAAAAGGTCATGATCATGTGTGCCTTTTTAATACAGCCATCTTTATATATTGTTGACGAACCTTTTGTAGGTCTTGATCCGCTAGGTATTCAATCGTTGCTTGATTTAATGAGGAAAATGAAAGAGAGTGGAGCCGGGATCTTAATGTCCACTCATATTCTGGCAACGGCTGAGAGGTATTGTGATTCTTTCATCATTCTACACAATGGAGAAATTAGGGCAAAAGGTAATCTAGAGCAACTTCGCGAACAATTCTCCATGCCAGGGGCAACACTTGACGATTTGTATATCCAATTAACGAAAGAAGAAATTGGTCATGAATAGTCAAAATCTCTGGACGGAAAGATATTTAGGCTACATAAAGGAAATGCAAAAATATTTGCGCTATATTTTTAACGGCCATCTTGTCTTTGTAATGGTATTGGCATTTGGTGGTTTGGCTTATTATTACAGTGACTGGGTTAGAACATTAGACAGTAACTTCCCGGCTGAATTGATTATGGCCTTTGTTTTAGCAATCATTGTAACCAGAAGCCCAATAAATACATTTTTAAAAGAACCAGATACAGTGTTTTTGCTTCCGCTTGAAACTAAATTGAAAAGCTATTTCAAAAATTCTCTTTTATTAAGTTGGGTTATGCAAGGCTTTATCC
>NZ_JBFUIB010000104.1:0-10456 GCF_056402095.1 Peribacillus sp. P4_C12 | reverse complement strand
AATTTGAAAGCATGGAGCATTTCAAACAAGAATTAGAGGAATATATCCATTACTACAATCATCAACGAATCAAGGTAAAATTAAAAGGCATGAGCCCGGTAGATTACCGGATTCATGCCCTCAAGGCTGCCTAATTAAATAAAGTGTCTAACTTTTTGGGTTCACTTCAATTGTCAGTCCTCTTTTGTAGTATCTAGCGCAGAGATCGGCGATAGGAATATTGTTTCCATTGATAGAGGATAAAGCAACCAATGCAGAATCCAAGGATGGCTATGAAAGAAGCAAGTCCGACCATCACCGTAAAAATATATCCTGAAACTGTCCAACCAAGTAAGAAAGAAATTAATCCAAGTCCCAAGCAAACGACTGCAATAACTTGGTTGAATTGCTGTTGTGAATGATCTTCCGGAATATAATCAGAAGGCCGCTTTTTCAAGAAGAGCTTTGCAAGCCGCATAATCGGATTGAAATTAAAGATAAGCCCTAAAAGTCCTGCTGTAAACGGAATCGCTAATATCCATATTTGACCGGTTAGTAAGGCAGTCACCACACTTAAAAATATGACCCATTGATTCGTGCGTACTAAGGGACGGGGAATAGAACGCATTTCACTCGTCATTTGAATGCCAACCTCCCTGATGTGTTTTATTATATTTTATCTTTATTATAGCTACTTGTTAAGTGGGAATGATAAAAAAGCCTATAAAATCAAAACTCAACCTTCTTATTTGTAATAATTTTAATTTAGTATTGATTATTATTATTAAAACAGTATAATATAATATATAACAATTAGTTAAAGTAGGAGGACGGTATAATGGTAACAAAAGTTTGTCAAACATGCGGTACACCAATTAAAAAACTAAAGCATTCTTCTATATGCCAATGCGGTCCTAAAATATTGAGCAATCAATTCTCAGCTAAAACAAAAAAATAAACTGCATAAAATAGAATGATAAATTAAACCGGTTATTGGAAATAATCGGTTTTTTGTTTACTTGTGGAGTGTAAGGATGTGTAACTAAAAAAATATCTTTTTATCCAATATTAAATATTTTTATTTTGAGTAAAAATAATGTACGATTAGAGAATAGAATTTAATGTCAGGGTGGAACAAAAGACAATGTATTAGTTTGTCTAAACCATCACGTGACGGTTGGGAGGGGTTATATTGGGAACGAGACGTTGAAAATTGGCGAGTTGGCGGAAATGGCGAATGTTACGAAGAGAACTGTTGATTACTATACAAACATGGGCCTGCTAAAAGCAGAACGTTCCGCCTCTAACTACCGTTATTATTCAGTCAGGGAACTTGAACGGCTTCACCGTATTGAGGAGTATAAAAGAAAAAACCTTTCATTAGAAGATATAAAGGAACTATTTAACCAGGACAAGGAAGTTTCATCTGCCATTGAGGAAACAGGACTTCAATTGAAAAGTAAACTGGATGGCTTGAATGAGGAGCTACGGGAAGTAATCAGGCTGATTGAAAAGGACGAAAAAAATGAACTTCTTCTAAAAAAACAGATTTCTCACGAAAGCATTGCCTTAATCCAATCATTATTAGTGTTGTTAGTATAATTCAGATTTATTCTCGATAGTTTACTGTACTAAGGTGCATATTAATAAAGGACATCTTCACAAAATGGTTGGGATGCGGCATTCATGTTAAAATTCAGTTTGTTTTTGAAATGGACATTAACCATTTACACAGGAGGTGCTTGGGATTAAACCATGTTTGCCTATTCCTTGGTATTACTCAAGGTAGGGTATATACATGGTAAACCCGCACATATTGGAGATTTTTATAAAATTATTAGCAGTAGCTGTATTAATAGCATTAACGGCATTTTTTGTTGCCTCAGAATTTGCAATCGTAAAAGTCAGAAGTTCTCGCATTAATCAATTGATTGAAGAAGGACATAGAAATGCACTTGCAGCCAAGAAAGTAACCACACATATTGATGAGTACTTATCTGCTTGTCAATTGGGGATTACAGTAACCGCATTAGGTTTAGGAGTGCTGGGTGAACCGACGGTGGAGGCAATATTTAAACCTTTGTTTTTAAGATGGGGATTAGATGAATCCGTAAGTCATATTATCTCTTTCGTGATCGCATTTGGCTCTGTCACATTCCTTCACGTTGTAGTCGGGGAACTAGCACCAAAAACAGTTGCGATTCAAAAGGCTGAGGAAGTAACATTAATGTTTTCAAAGCCATTAATTCTGTTTTATCGTATTTTGTACCCGTTTATTTGGTTATTGAATGGTTCTGCTCGTGTTCTTACAGGCATGTTCGGGTTAAAGCCTGCTTCTGAATCTGAAATGGCTCACTCAGAAGAAGAACTACGCATTATTTTATCAGAAAGCTATAAAAGCGGTGAGATTAATCAATCGGAATATAAATATGTAAACCAAATTTTTGAATTTGATGAGCGTATTGCCAATGAGATTATGGTTCCTCGTACGGAAATGACTGTAATTGAAAAAGGTATGCCCTTATTGGAAGTTGTTGAACTCATTCAAGAAGAGCAATACACCCGTTATCCTGTTATAGACGGTGATAAAGATAATGTAGTGGGTATGGTCAATATCAAGCGTCTTTATACAGCAACAATTACAGAAGAAAATGTTTCAGAATTGACGGTTGATTCATTTGTAACACCAATTATTCGTGTTCTTGAAACAATCGCAATTCATGATTTACTACTGAAAATGCAGAAGGAACGGATTCATATGGCCGTTTTAACAGATGAATATGGCGGTACTGCAGGTCTTGTTACGGTTGAAGACATTCTCGAAGAAATTGTCGGAGAAATACGAGATGAATTTGACCAAGACGAACGGCCGCTTATTCAAAAAATTGATGAGGGACATTATGTTTTTGATGCAAAAACATTGGTCGAAGATGTTAATGATACCCTTGCAATAGAATTACCAGAAGAAGATATAGATACATTGGGCGGCTGGTTCCTAACAGGGCGATTTGAAATTGCAGTCGGCGATAGAATAGAATATGCCGGCTTTGAATTTACCGTAAAAGAGATGGATGGCCATCATGTCTTATATGTTGAAGTTAAGAAAATTTAATAATCATGAAAAACCGAAAGCGAAAGCTTTCGGTTTTTATAATTTTACTAAATAATGAATTAATAATTGAGTATGGATTCGAACACAATGCTTTAGATTTTCTTACAATTAAAAAGGTAGACTACTACTCTAATGGAAAAGGAATTCATGAATAATAATGCTGTAGGTCACAATTTATATTATGGAAATGTTAACATGTAGAGTGAGACATTAAATCTATCTAAATATAAACATATTGGAATGTTAGTAATAAGATTTATCTTTACAAAGACATTCTTTTTCTGGCTGATTATAAATTAAGAGAAGAAGGTAGGCGGAAAAATGGGTTTTAAGAGGAAGCAAATGTTAGGATTCGGTTTAATCTTACTTTTCTTGGCTATATTACTTTCTTTCATGATGTTTACGCTTAACAATTTAAAGAGCAGTATGACAGAAATAGTTGAAAACCGCTATGAAAAAGTTCAAGCTTCGATGGAAATCCGTCAGTTGTTTTCAAGGTCAGACCGTGAAATTTTGTTTGCAGCTGATGATGCGAATAAGGAAGAAAGAGCCAATAGTCTAGAAATTATAAAAGAGAATCATAGTTTGATTGAATCACAAATTGCTGAATTATCAGGTACTTTAAATAAAGTAAAAGCAAAGCAATTGTTGAAAGAGTTTGAGACACAATATACATCTTACTCCATAACAGAGACTGAGATTATTCAAAATATACAAGAAGAAAATTCTTCTGAAAATATTTCCAGGTTGATGAGAGATCAGCGGGAAAAGCGGACAAAAGTTATCAGCGCGATGGATGACTTTAAAGATTACCAAGAAGGCGTTATGAAAGAAACCTTAAGGAATTCGAAACAAACCTATGAAGATATGATTAGTTTCACAATCTTCGCTGTTATTCTTAGCATTTTAGTTATTTCAGTAACGATGGTTTGGATGATTCGCAGTACATCAAAAGATTTGCAATCCATTACGAAAGTCATCAAGAATATTGATTTTAAAAACTTATCGGTAGTACCAAGAATTTCAGTTCGAACAAAAGATGAAATTGGTGATATCGCTCGATCCTTCAATGATATGGCAGAATCGCTTGAAGCCTATAATCAAAAGGAGAAAGATTTCACTGAAAAAATCAGTGAACAGAACTGGATTCAGACTCGTGTTGCAGATATTGCTACCATGTATCAGCGTATTGTTGATGTGGAGGTTCTTGCTGACAGGTTCATTACAAGGCTTGCGCCGATGATGGGAGCGTCCATTGGGGCTATTTACGTCAGGCGAGGTGAGGGAAAAGATATGCGTTTTGTAAAGCTTTCCAGCTTTGCAGGAGATGGTGAGGATGCAGGCAGAAGTGAATTTCGATTGGGTGAAGGTTTGATTGGACAATGCGCTCAAGAAGGAAAATCGAAATTCATCGACAATATTCCAGAAGACTTCCATTTGGTTACAACAGGGCTAGGGGAAGTCAATCCTAAAAGTATTGTCATTGCACCGGTCGTATTTGAGGACGAAGTTGTTGCAATGGTTGAATTGGCAAGTTTGGAGGCCTTTACGAAGTTGCAAAAAAGTTTCTTAACCCGTGTGTTGGATACTCTGGGCATCACGATCAATAATGTAGAAGGTCGGATGGAAATAGAGCGTTTATTGAAAGAATCACAGGCACAGACCGAAGAGTTGCAGGCTCAATCGGAAGAATTACAATCTCAGTCAGAGGAAATGCAGGCCCAATCAGAGGAATTGCAAACACAAGCTGAAGAGTTGCGGATGATTAATGAACGATTAGAAGAGAGAAATCGCGAAACCGAAGATAAATCGAAAGAGCTTCAAGTCGCAAAATTAAATCTTGAAAAACAAGCAGAAGAATTAAAGTTAAGTTCAAAATACAAATCGGAGTTCATGGCTAATATGTCCCATGAATTGCGGACGCCGCTTAACAGTATTTTGATTTTATCTGAAATGCTTTCTGATCCTAATGATAGTAAATTAAATGAAGAGCAGCAGGAATTTGCTCGTGTTATTAACTCTTCAGGTCAAGATTTATTAACATTGATTAATGATATTTTGGATTTATCAAAAGTTGAAGTTGGAAAACTTGAAGTTGTCTTTGACGAAATGAATATGAGTGAGCTGCCTGAGCTATTGCACCGTAACTTTGATCATGTAGCGAAGAAAAAGAACATCGACTTTCTAATCAATAAAGATAAAAATGTACCGGACATCTTCTTTACGGATGAACAGCGCTTCCAGCAAATCTTGAAAAACTTATTGTCCAACGCATTTAAATTCACGGAAAAAGGTTCTGTGTCTGTCCAAATTAAAAAAGCGGATGAAGAAAATGTCGCACAGTGGATTCAAACAAAAGGTGCAAGTAATTGGATTGAAATTAATGTGGCGGATACTGGAATTGGAATTTCCAAAGAAAAGCAAAAACTAATCTTTGAGGCGTTCCAGCAAGGCGACGGAGCTACAATGAGGAAATACGGTGGTACAGGACTTGGGCTTTCCATATGTCGTGAATTTGCTAAGCTGCTAGGAGGCTGGGTCATTGTAGATAGTAAAGAAGGCCGAGGTAGTATATTTACCTTCTTTATTCCAAGCATGCCAGAGGGCTTCAAACATGTTGGCGAAGCAATAGCTGCTTCTCCTGAAGTGGCAGCAGCTACCCATGAAGCAACCGAATCTTTTGTAGAGCAGGAAGAACAGGATGTCGTAATATTCGATGGTGACGGCAAGAAAAATGGTAATCCATTCTGCAATAAAACCGTACTGGTCGTCGATGATGACCACCGTAATATCTTTGCACTAAAAAATGCGCTGAAGCATGAGGGGATGGGAATCCTTACGGCTGAAAATGGCTATGAATGTTTGGAGCTTCTTGAAAAAGGAAATAATATAGATGCAATATTAATGGATATAATGATGCCAGGAATGGATGGTTATGAAACGATGACTAGAATTCGCGAGCAGAATAAGTTCGAGAATCTTCCAATCATCGCTTTAACAGCTAAAGCGATGAAAGGCGATAGGGCAAAATGCCTGAAAGCTGGCGCGTCCGACTATGTCAGTAAGCCATTAAAATTAGATCAGTTGCTATCAGTTCTTCGTGTGTGGCTGACTAATTAATTGATAGTACGGGTAAGGAAGGTTTTTCATGAAGGATACATTAACTGTTGAAGAACGAGAAGATATAGAAATTGAATTATTATTGCAAGCCATTTATTCTGTCTCCGGCTTCGATTTTCGTAAATATATGCGTTCTTCTATAAAGCGGAGAGTTGAAAATCGGATGAGGCTGGACCATATTCGTAGGATAAGTGGAATGATTGAAATGGTTTTGTATGAAAAAGGGTATGTCGAGAAACTTCTGAATGATTTTTCGATAAACGTTACTGAAATGTTTCGCGACCCGGATTTCTTTAAAGCTTTTCGATTAAAAATTGTACCGCTTTTAAAACAGCTTCCGGAAATTAGAATTTGGCATGCGGGTTGTTCGACTGGTGAAGAAGCCTTCTCAATGGCCATCCTTCTTAAGGAAGAGGGGCTTTATGAAAAGGCGAAAATTTATGCGACTGATATGAATGAAGATATCCTCCGTCATGCGGAAAAAGGGATACTTCCGCTAAATAGAATGCAGTCTTATACAAAAAACTATTTGCAGGCCGGCGGAAAACAGGAATTTTCGGAGTATTATACGACGGATTATCAAAATGCCTATCTTAATTCTAGCCTTCTTAAAAACATAGTGTTTTTCCAGCATAATTTGGTCACTGATGGTTCATTCAATGAGTTTCATATTATCTTGTGCCGAAATGTGATGATTTACTTTACCGGTGAATTACAAACCTATGTAAACCATTTGTTTTATGACAGTCTTAGTAAAAAAGGCTTTCTTGCAGTTGGTAGTAAGGAAACACTTCATACATCTTCCTTATCGGAAGGTTATGAGGACTTTGATTCAAAGGAACGGATTTATCGGAAATTATAAGAAGGGGGAGTTCGCATATCTTGCGGACTCCTCTTTTTCATTAGGGCCACTAGTAATATGTTTTCACTCTGTTTTTGGGTGATACAAAAAAATTCTTATAATATGTTTAGAGTGTCATAGTAACGGGTATATATAATGAATTGGTCTGCGAATCTGATGATAAAGTGGTTTATTATTATTAAAAAAGACTGAGCTTCGTTATAATAAAATGGAAACTACCCTATAGGGAACCACAATAATGAAACGCATTTACATAATAAAGATAAAAACTTGCCGCTCGATATAAGCCAAAAGGGGAATAAAAGAATGACGATATTAATCGTAGATGATAACCAGGTTAACCTTTTCGTTATAGAGAAAATTCTAAAGAGGGCTGGCTATACGGATTTTCTATCATTAACTTCTGCTGTGGAGATGTTTGAATATTTACAGGTGGATGGTCTGAAACCAAAGGAGACTTCTGTTGATATCATTCTGCTTGATATTATGATGCCTGAAATCGATGGAATAGAGGCGTGCAGACGACTTCAAAATATCCCACACCTTAAAGATATACCCGTGATTTTTGTGACCGCACTTGAAGATTCAAACAAGGTGGCCGAGGCGCTTGATGTGGGCGGTATTGATTATATAATGAAGCCTATTAATAAAATTGACTTGCTGGCCCGGATTCGTGTGGGATTAAGGCTTAAATATGAAAAAGATTGGCATAAAATGCAGGATGAAAAAATTCGTAATGAATTAGATCTCTCGATGCAGGTCCAAAGCAGTCTCTTAAGTGAGCCCATTCACAATGACCACTTAACTATCAAAGCCTCATACTTACCTGCAAATAAGTTAGCGGGAGACATGTACTATTGGCATCGCATTGACGAAAATCGATATGGAATCATTCTGCTTGATATGATGGGACATGGAATATCCGCTTCACTTGTTTGTATGTTTATTTCCTCTGTTTTGAGGGATGCGATTCGGACACATACAGATCCTGTGGCAGTCATAAAAGAAATGAATCACTGGATGAGTGTCCTTAATAAAGAAGATAACCAAGTGCACTATTATTTTACAGCGATTTATATGATTATTGATACAGAGCAAAAAACAGTGGAATATGTTAACGCTGGACATCCTCCAGGCTTCGCTTTAATGGATGATGGAAAAGTGGCTTCTCTTTCAAAAGGGACATGTCCTGTGGGATTCTTTGCTGAGATGAATATAGAGAAATCAATCATTCATTATGAAGACAGAATTCAACTTCTGTTATTTACAGATGGAGTCATGGAGGCTATCGATCGGGATGGCACCGAAGGGCTGAATCAAATACAAGAAGCGGTCTCAATGAGTTGGTTTGATATCAAGGAAACCGCTCCTATTGATTTTGTTATGCCCCCTGAAATGCAACAAGACCAGCCGGATGATATGTGTGTTGTTGTAATTCAAGCTAATTGAAAAAGGAAGAGGCTGCAGTTTATACCTGCAGCCTCTTCTGTATATAAGGGGGTGTGGAAATTATTAAATAGGAGAGTTTCAATGTAGTATCCTGCGATTTTAATTTGCTAATTAACGTTTATTTTTCAATTTACTAACAGCGTCTTGGAGATTGCCTTTTAATTTATCAACTTTACCTTCTGCTTGTAAGTGAGGATCATTTTTCGCGTTACCGACCTGTTCTTTCGTTTCGCCTTTTACTTTATTGACCGTACTTTTTACTTTGTCTGATAAACTGCTCATTATGCTGCCTCCTTTTTCTTTATATACTATATATACCCGTGTATAGGTCGAGTAAACCAAGGTGTATATAAAAGAATCATTTATGAAGCGATTGTTGCCTTTTTACTGTGAATTTGAATGAACCGATAAGCCTGTTCAATGATTTGATCTTTATCATAATCCAACGAAGCAACATGATAGGAATTTTCAAGGGCGATTAATTCCTTATCAAGGGACAATACAGTATCGTATATTTGATTGGAACATCGGGCTGGTACAACGTGATCTTCTGGAGAATGAAAAAGAAGTATCGGGCAGCTAATGTTTTCGAGCTGTTGACTTGTATGCTCCATAATATCAAGCAACTGATTAATTGCTTTTGAGGGAACTTGGTCATAAGTGATTTCAGTAACAGTATCGTCTTTTACGTCAGGCTCACCTTCAGGAATGAAACGCGGAACCGATTGGTTACGATAGATTTCATACTCAGGAACTTGAAGTGCGGCGTTAATAGTGAGAATTCCTTCACAAGGTACTTTTGTCGCTAAATCCAAAACAAGGGCGCCGCCCATTGATTGTCCTATTGCAAATACATATGTGCAGGTTTGCTTTAGCTTTGCATAGGCAGTCTCGACATCATGTACCCAATCTTGATAATGGCTCGTTTCCATATCCAACTCATCGGTTCCATGGCCCTTCAAACGTGGAGCATAGACTGTATAGCCTTTGGCAGCAAGGTTATCACCTAAATACCTTACACTTTGTGGTGTTCCATTAAAGCCATGGCAAATGAGGATTCCGATAGAATTGCCAGGGAGGAAAAAAGATTCTGCACCTGGTATTACCTTTGCTGCTTTCATATCTCCATCTCCTTTAAATCATAATCTATTAAAAAAGGGGTTATTGATTATTAGATTCTGTCTTTTTAACAATATTAACTATTCCGATTATATTACTTGGTTATATAATATCATAACAAGATTTAGAAAGTCAACTTGGTTATGTTTCTTGTTCAATACATCAAGAAGGTACTTAAGGCAAGAAAAAACAGGGCTGCAAATACTTATGTAAGATATACGTTGACGCGAGTACCTAAATATAACAAAGAAATCTAGCTTGGTTTCAATTAATAAATACAACTCCTTCTATAATATATCTTTACTAAAATACCGATCTAAGAGGTTGTTAAAATGCCTAACAAAATAAAAACTATAAAAACAGGAATAATCGTTGACTTTCAAGTGGAATAGGATTAATATAAATAAGCACCAAGTACGACAAACAAAAAATCATTCACTTTTGGTAGCTTACTAAAAGAAATAATAACTATTGACTTCTTATTATGATAGTGTTAAGATGAAATGGTCGCTGAAAAACACAGCGGTTTAAAATAAGTTAAAAACTTCGCAGAAGTTGACAACTAATCAATAGCGTGTTATGATGAATAAACAAGTTGTTCGAAAGAACGACGATAAAATTGCTCTTTGAAAACTGAACAAAACAAAGCGCCAACGTTAATTTTTTAAGTGAGCACACACTATCAAAAAGCAAAATGAGCAAGTCAAACATTTCTTCGGAGAGTTTGATCCTGGCTCAGGACGAACGCTGGCGGCGTGCCTAATACATGCAAGTCGAGCGAATCGATGGGAGCTTGCTCCCTGAGATTAGCTAGC
>NZ_JBFUIB010000103.1:0-10684 GCF_056402095.1 Peribacillus sp. P4_C12 | reverse complement strand
CCGAATTACCCGAGTGATAAAGATCTACAATAGTCTTCTTGAATTCATTATTATATTTTTTACCTGTATTCTTACGTTCCAAGACAGACACATCCTCTCAAAAATCATTGTAAGGACTTAACTAAAATGTGTCCATGAAACTATACTAACTCCATTTGAAATAGAATTTTTTTCGCTTATGCTGAAAATAAAAAAGAAGGTTAAGGAAACAAGCTAATTCTTTTTATGGAATTAACTTGTTAATAAATGAGTTCTTATTTTAGTTCAACTAAAGCACCCGTTCGATTAAAATCAGTAAAAATAAATAATTACCAAGAACAATGAGAACACAGCTATTTACAGTGTTCTCATTGTTCTTTTGTTCGTCATCGACCTATATCAGTTTTCTGAAATATTTGAGAGGTAATCAGCCAGTTGAACGAAGGTTCCTGAAAAGCCCTCCTGAACCATTTCTTGCGCCTCCTCGTAAGTTTTCATTTCCTCCTCAGTTGGAGATACAGGTGTCCCAATCATCGTAAGTATTGTTTTACCTTCATGCTCGGTGAATGTAAAAGTATTGAGAGTTTCCAATGGCCAGTTGTCGTTAAAAGGAGCGCGTACGATGTTACCCTTTTCATCAGAAAAGAAAGAAGTGTAAACGAGTTTCTCTGGAGCATTTACTTCATGATAAACAAATTTGACCCACATTACATTACCGTCAGGAGATGTCTGGCTGTAATGGAAGACACCATCCTGGCGAAGCTCAAACTTAGAAATATCAAAAGCCCATCCTTTTGGGCCCCACCAGTTCTGCAGATGTTCTGATTCGGTAAATGCCTTAAATACAAGCTCACGAGGAGCGTTGAAACTACGGGTGATTTCGGTTTTTGTAAACATTTTATCCCTCCAATTATTGTTTTTTATTTTGTAGCTCCTTCAGATAAAGTTCCAACCAAATGTTTAATGCCTTAAAGGGTTCTGAACGAAGCTTATAAATTCAACGATTTGCATCCGCATAAAATTCCACCACTCCTGATTTATAAAGCACACTTAGATGATGCCGATGGCTGGCGAATCTGAAGTCGGTCTGCAGTTTCTCCCACGGTGGGAGGTCCGTCTCTAAGTGGATCAACAATCCTTAATCGATTTGGCTCGGCAAGAGCACTTAATAATGTAGTATTCATCTTTACACCACGATTTATTAGAATTAAATTCCATTGATTAAAATATAAATGAACAGGAATATTCCCTTCAAGTAATATTGAAGGGAATATTTATCTCGAATTAACTTAGTTTGTACAGCCGTTTAGGTACAGAAATTGGAGAATATACAAGTAGTAGTGATAATCAATTATTTGTGAGGAAAATATAAAAATCACTCTTTAAAATCCTCAATAAACGGGCGCTTTATTGGGGAACGAAAAAAGCCCAATTCCTTAATATTAATACTAAGAAATTGGGCTTTTTAATATTGGAGTTTCTTAAAGTTGTAAATCCGTATTTTCCTGACGCTACACTTTATGATTGGATATTTGAATATCATTTTTTGTGAGTCATTTGTCTTGTAAAAAGGAGTTTTTCTTCCTTTGAATTTGCAAATTATGGTCGTGTAAATACATTGATAAAAATGAGAAACTGTGGTAAATTTATATAGATACAACAATTTTATATTTTTGTATAAATTATCCCTATTTTAATTATACATCATAAAATCCTTTTCAGTCAACCACTATTTTTATTTTTTAAGGGAACATGGAACTTCGCCAGGAGCAGGAACGAGTGGACAGCGTAATTGGTTGATCAGATGAACAATTTTTGTAATATGATTCGTCTTGGTATTGAGCGATAAATGGGAGGGAAAGAAATGAAACCATATGTACTAGAGTTTCGGGAGATCGATAAAACGCAACTTTTGCTCGCGGGAGGAAAAGGGTCGAATTTAGGGGAACTATCGAAGATTCATGGAATACAAGTGCCAGAAGGATTTTGTGTTACGACAGAAGCCTATCAAAAAGCCCTGGAAAAAAACGAAGCCTTCTACGTATTGTTGGATCAACTAACACTGCTAAAAGTAGAGGATCGAGATCAAATTAGTAAAATCAGCAGGAAGATTCGGAAAATCATTATGGAAGTAGAGATTCCTTCCGATGTAGTGAAGGCTGTTGCTCACTATCTCTCCCAGTTTGGCGATGAACATGCTTATGCAGTGCGTTCCAGTGCAACTGCTGAAGATTTACCACACGCCTCTTTTGCCGGTCAACAAGATACCTATTTAAATATCATCGGAAAAGAAGCAATCTTACAGCATATCAGCAAATGCTGGGCTTCCCTATTTACGGATCGCGCGGTAATCTACCGAATGCAAAATAGATTTGACCCCAGACAAGTTTATTTATCCGTTATCGTTCAAAGGATGGTTTTCCCACAGGCTTCAGGGATTTTATTTACCGCTGATCCGATTACTTCTAACCGAAAACTGCTATCAATCGATGCCAGTTTTGGGCTTGGAGAAGCACTGGTCTCTGGCTTGGTATCTGCCGATTGTTATAGAGTACAGGAAGAGGAAATCGTCGATAAGATGATAGCAACCAAAAAATTGGCTATCTATGGACTAAAAGAAGGCGGAACAGAGACCCAGCAGATCGATCCCGATCAGCAAAAGACTCAAACACTTAATGAACAACAAATTTTACAACTAGCACGCACAGGAAGACAGATCGAAGCTTATTTTGGTTGCCCACAAGATATCGAATGGTGTTTGGTTGATGATACATTTTATATTGTCCAGAGTCGGCCAATCACTACTTTATACCCGATCCCTGAAGCGAATGATCAAGAAAATCACGTTTACGTATCTGTTGGTCATCAACAAATGATGACCGACCCCATGAAACCATTGGGAATGTCTTTATTTCAGTTGACATCTTTTGGACCAAGATTTAAAGCTGGCGGAAGGTTGTTTGTTGATGTAATAAATAATCTGGCTTCACCTGTCAGCAGAAAAATGTTATTAGATGCCATGGGACAACACGATCCGCTCATGAAAGACGCACTCATTACCATAATAGAGCGAGGAGATTTCATAAAATCTTTACCAAATGATAAGCAAGAACAGAGTTCCGGTAAAAGCAATAAAAGTGTGTCGTCTGCGGATTCTAAGGCACAAATCGAAAACGACCCGACAATCGTTTCTGATTTGATTAAGAGTAGTCAAACATCGATAGAAGAGTTAAAACAAAACATCCAAACGAAATCAGGATCGGATTTATTTGATTTTATTCTGGAAGATATCCAGATATTAAAGAAGATTTTATTTGACCCACAAAGTTCAGCTGTGTTTATGGCTGCTATAGATGCTTCATCATGGATCAATGAAAATATGAACGAGTGGTTAGGTGAAAAAAACGCAGCCGACACCCTTTCTCAATCTGTACCAAACAATATTACTTCAGAAATGGGTCTGGCGCTATTGGAGGTCGCAGATGTGATTCGTCCTTATCCAGAAGTAATTGATTATTTACAACATGTAAAAGATGATAACTTTTTGGATGAACTGGTTAAGTTTGATGGTGGACAGGAAACCCAAGACGCTATCTATGATTTTCTCAGCAAATACGGAATGCGATGTACCGGAGAAATCGATATTACTAAAACTCGTTGGAGCGAAAAACCAACTACACTTGTCCCCGTGATTCTTAGTAATATCAAAAACTTTGAGCCTAATGCTAGCAATCGGAAATTTGAGCAAGGGCGACAGGAAGCTTTGAAAAAAGAACAAGAGTTATTAGATCGATTGAAGCAATTACCGGATGGTGAACAAAAAGCCAAAGAAACAAAACGAATGATCGACCTAATCCGGAATTTCATCGGTTATCGGGAATATCCAAAATACGGCATGGTTAATCGATACTTCGTTTATAAGCAGGCTTTACTGAAAGAAGCCGAACAACTCGTACAAGCGGGCGTTATTCATGAAAAAGAAGATATATACTATCTCACTTTTGAAGAACTTCACGAAGTTGTACGCACAAATAAACTAGATTACCAGATCATCAGCAAACGAAAAGACGAGTACAAATTATATGAAAAACTAACTCCACCACGTGTTATCACGTCTGATGGTGAAATCATTGTAGGTGAGTACAAACGAGAAAATCTCACAGCCGAAGCTATTGTAGGTCTACCGGTTTCTTCCGGAGTTATAGAGGGCAGAGCACGCGTCATCTTAAAAATGGAAGATGCAGATCTAGAAGATGGAGATATACTGGTTACAACCTTCACCGATCCTAGCTGGACACCATTGTTTGTATCCATAAAAGGACTTGTCACCGAAGTTGGCGGACTGATGACCCATGGAGCAGTCATCGCACGTGAATATGGCTTACCTGCCGTTGTCGGTGTTGAAAATGCCACCAAGCTGATAAAAGATGGGCAACGTATTCGAGTAAATGGAACAGAAGGTTATATAGAAATACTATAATTCATTACATGTAAATCATAAAAGATGAGCATTCGAATTAGGAGAATTATTGACATCATGGTGCTTTGCGGTCTATGTTAAGAACCCTGTCACTAGGACATATAAGGGGGCAGTAACTGAAGATCGATATTAATGTCTGTTAAGATTATCTAGATTATCTTGAAATCGAGTCTTCTGTTAAAGGGCGCGATTGTTGAATAATTAAATCCCAATTTCTCATTTATATCACTGAAAGATTGGGATTTTTAATAGTATAACGTTGTAAATCCGCGTTTTGCTAAAGATACCCCTTTTAGGGATTAAAGAAGTATGAGAAGGTGCTACCTGTAACAATAGGTAGCACCTCTTCTTGACCTTAAAGCCTCACAGGTCTAAACGAAAAACACCAAAATGCTTCCTCGTTTAACAATTTGTATCGATATCTTGATCCGATAGTGAACCTAAGCAATATGAGCTCAAGTCGATTATAAACAGAGGTTTTAAGCTCTTTTATTTGGCATCCGGGAACATTCTTTGTACCATATCACCAAACTCATTAAATAGTCCGCCAATCGGCTTTCCATTTTGAATATCGTTCCTGTAATCATTCATACTTTTAACAAAGTCAGGATTCGCAGAGACATAAACGTTGTCTACACTTTCATCATGTTTTTTTACATGATCAACAATTCTCTTTTCTAAGTCATTTGTCAGGTTCTTGTCATTTGTCAGATTCACGGCGACATATGCGTTATTATCTGTAATAATGACAGAGGCACCGTCTACATTATCCATGTCCTCTAGCCGATTTGCTACTTCATCAGCCACGCGCATTTTATTATCATTGTCATCATTGCTTAATTGCCTGGTATTGTAATCGTTGTCCCTGTTTCTGTCATTTACATTCAAGGTATTGTCCATGGCATTATTTTTATTGCTAGTATTCATTCCTACATTTTTTCCATTATCATTATTATCACTTACCCCGCAGCCCGTAAGGAATAGAGCAATCAAGGCGCTTGTTAAAAATGTGTATTTCATGTTAGTCACTCCTTTAAAAGTATTTACCCTAGTACTATCTGCTGTATTTCCGAGAATATTCATAAAAAAAGAACTTTATAATCGCTATGGATACTGCCCTAGTTTTCACGGGGAATAAACGAAATTAATTTTATTTCAATAATTGCTGTTTCTGAATCTTACAGGGGTCATACCACATGCCCATCAAGCTAAGGCAAATACCGAAAAAAACGCTGTATTTTAATCACTATAATAACTATTTGTAATCAATATGTGGGGTTTAGCTCGTGTTGGCTATTAACAAAAAAGTACCTTGTAATTCTAAAAATAGTTCTTTTATTTCCATCTTTTATTCGCCTTTCTAGGTCGGATAATTAATTTTTAATACGGAGGGAAATATAACGGCAGAATAAATAAACTTCATACTAGCCCAATATTGCCAATATTGATATCGTTTATGTTCTTTTCTAGCCTATGTCCATAGCCTGTTCTACTGTTAAAACCTTTGCTCTAATTCAATGTGAACCAATCTTACTTCGATGACTATCAGACAGCTAAAAGCCTATATGAGCAGTGGGAACTGCTACACGAAGAATCACAGGGTTATCAAGAAAAAGAAGGTGAATCTGGTGTGAGAAAGATAGTTGGGTTACTCTCTGATTCTGATAGGGGAATAGTAATGCTAAGTCAGGAGGCAAACGATACAGTAGAAGAACTTGATAAAGAATGGGTTGAACTCATTAAAATGGTTAATAATTTGGAAATACCGATAAAGAAATCAGAAATTTTGTATCAGACTATAAACGGTAGTAAGTTGAAAAAAAGGGGTACCGCAACATGCCCATCAAGCCAAGAAAATCGGTCACCCTCAAAACGATAAATTGAACTTAGAAGTTACAAGAAAGTCCAAAATTTCGTTCTGTGGGTACTACAAAACTTTAACTTGATGGCAATGGCGGTACCCCTTAAATAAAATATTTGGTTGATGAACTATTAAGTTTTCCTTGAATATACTAGATACTTTTATCTATAATCTCATTATTTTATATAAGTTGAAATTTTCATATATATTTATAAATACTATACGGGAGTGGTGCCGTAGGAGGCATTATAATGTAGGTAGACATTTACCTTATTCTACATTTAAAGATAATAAGGCCCTTTATAGTTGCCCGCCAGATTTACTATAAATTTACTCTGAGAAAATATAAATATAATATTTTTACATTAGAATACAAAAAGAGCCTATTCAAAAAGCACCATTTTAGTTTAATGAGAGCAGCAGAAGGAGAAAATCAAGGTTCCAATATTAGAAACGAAAGGGGGATTTCCGTGACGAAAAATCTCCTCTCATCCCGATCGATGGGAGGATGCCCGCCATCCTTGTAAAGCGGGGCGACTTTCTCTAGCACAATGGAGTCGTCGACATGATCGATATAATCAATGAGTTCCGCACCAAAGTTTCGCTACGGTGCGTTTTTGTTTTTTTACTTAATTTTACGAGATTTTTGAATAGGCTCTTAAAATACATAAAATTTGGAGGTTTTCTGTAATGAAAAGAATTTTATCCATTACCGTCGTATTAACGATGATATTCGTTATGTTATCGACCACCACAGACGCACTTGCAAACGCATCGGGCGACAAACTCGTCAAAATCGACAATATGCAGCCGGTTTACGGTCAAACGATCACCGCCAGTGTAATCATGAATCATGGTTCAAAGGGCAAAAATCTAACATTTCAATGGCAAGTACAGGAATCACGTATAAGCGATCAATATATTAATGTAAAATCGGGTGGTACATCCAAAAGCTACACCGTAACGTTAAATGATATTGGTAAAAAATTGCGCGTTGTAGTTGGTTTACCATCAAATGGTGACAAAAAAACTTCATTGCCCACGAACGCAGTATTAAATGCCAACCCCCTTATTGCATCGATGAAATTCGACAATAATTTAAATGACGATGCTAATCAAGAGAACTTGGAAGGGAAAGGAAATTATAGTTATGTAGACGGTGTATTACCYGGGACCAAAGCTCTGCACTTAGAAAGCGGAGACGGCAATTATGTCGGTACGAAGCATAGCTTGAATTTTGGTAATGACAGTTTTACCATATCCTTCTGGTATAAGGGCGACACTAAGAATAATCAGGTAATATTATCAAACAAGGATTTTAGTAACGGCTCTAACGCAGGCTGGGCGATTTACACATCAGCCAATTCGGTCAACATGAATTTAGGATTCCCGACCGCAAAAGAAAAGAACATTTCCTTTGGGCGCAATACGTTTGATGCTTCCGATTGGCGTTACGTGACATATGCCGTAGACAGAAATAAAATGCTCGCGTCGTTGTATATTGATGGTTACGAAATGGCTGAAACTACGCTGAAGCTTGGAACTTTAGATACATCGAACCCATTAAAAATAGGTGTCGACGGTTTGGGCAACCTCGGCGGTAATTCATTCGATATAGCTGATCTGATGGTTTGGAAAGGTGTATTGAGCAGTGATGTAGTTCAAGCGAATTATAATAGTTACGCTGTAAATAAAGTAGATATGAACGCACTTAACGACACAATATCAGAAGCAAATGCAATCAAAGCAGGCGGTCTCGGCAACGGCTTCAGCGAATCCGATTTTGATTATTTGAAAAAGGTTTTGAATAAGGCAACTACGGTTGCAACAACGCAAAAAGAAAAATTATTTACACAGGAAACGATCAATTATTACGAACGTGAACTAACCAATGCCATCTTCATCTATCAAAAAAGTAATAAAACAGCAACGCCCGCCGATTTAAATATGATTGTGAACAGCGATACGGAAATCAGTGGTAATCCTGCTGCAATCGCGCGCGTGGAAGATGATTTCAGAAAAAGCCTGAAAATATTCTCGCAAGCCGACGTAATGTTGATTCCTGGCGACGTTACCGGCGGTAACAATGCCATCGAATATCTGTGGATGAATGAGCTGACAAAAGTCTACAATAAACTTAAAGATGAAAGTTTATTTGACAATATCGCGCTTTATTTAGTAAGAGGCAACCATGATATGGGCGGCGCCGAAAAATTAATTCCTGTTGGTTCGGCGGGCGCTTGGAACGAATCTACGAAATCGTACGATAACAATTTCTTTAACGATGCTTATCGGGTCAAGATAAAAGGATATAA
Organism: Peribacillus sp. P4_C12; assembly: GCF_056402095.1. Classification (NCBI taxonomy): domain Bacteria; kingdom Bacillati; phylum Bacillota; class Bacilli; order Caryophanales; family Bacillaceae; genus Peribacillus; species Peribacillus sp. P4_C12. Next base: position 2,049 of record NZ_JBFUIB010000103.1, on the reverse strand, counting down.
TCTTGTGGTTTTTGACGGAAATTATGACAACAACAACACGTCTGGAAAAGCTAAAAATTTCCTTGACCAAATTAAAAAAGAAGCGGATTACGATCCAACCAAACCGATATTTGTATCTTCTCATTTCCCTATCAGCGGAACCAATTGGGGATCGGCATGGAGCACCGCAGGAAGTAATAATGTAGGTAAATATATTGCTGACAATAATTTGTCGCAGGTAGTCTATCTGTCAGGTCATACGCATTACGATCCGACCGACGAACGTTCACTCTATCAAGGTGCGGCATCGTATTTCGATGCTGGTTCGACGAATTATTCTAGTTATATTGATGGCGGTCCGTCCGGCGGATATATTGAAGGTGCATATATCAATTATAATACCACACCTCGCATCTCGAATTTCATAGAGGTTTATGGTACAAAAGTTATCATCAAACATTATAATTTAAGCACAGAAGAATTTGTAGGCATACCTTCTGTAGTCTACGTTGGCGAAGGCAAAGATGCCTTTACGTATAGCAAAAGCGATACAAGAGAACTCATCGCTCCGCAGTTTGATGAGGGTATTACGATCAATTCCTTCAAAAACAACGAACTTACTTTTACAATGAAGCAAGCCAATGACAATGTGCGTGTGTTGGAATACAATGTTCAGCTTATCAACAAGCTTACCGGGGAAGTTGACAAATCGTTTAACAGTCTTTCGCTGCCGCTAGACAAGCCATTCGATGAACACAGGGAATACAAGATTACAGGTTTGTCGCCGATTACTCCATATACCCTCCGAGTATTCGCTGCGGATTCCATGTATAACCGTTCGTCGCAGGACATTGACATTACGCCTCAAGGTGTTAATTTAGAGAGCATCACTGCACCTGCTGACAAAACAGGGGTGGCAATCGGARCGGCGAAGACAGCAGACGCCCTTGGATTGCCAAAGACAGTATCCTTGGTTACCGATGGTGGTGGTGGCGATGCCAAAGTGACATGGGATGTAGATGCTTCAAACTATGATCCTGCTGTAACGACTGTACAGACCTTCAATGTAAATGGAGCTGTAACTTTGCCAACTGGGGTGGCAAATCCAAATAACGTGCCTTTGACAACAAGCATTAAAGTAACTGTTAATAAGATCCCTCAGTCACAAATGAAGGCAACGGCGACAAGTCAGGAAACAAGTGGTGAAAATAGTGCTGCATCCATGGCGATTGACGGAAACCCAGAAACGCTGTGGCATACAAAGTGGGATAAATCTGATGTTCTCCCTCAATCGATTACTTTAAACCTTGGAGGAGCTTACAAAGTCAATAAAGTCACGTATTTACCAAGGCAATCGGGGCTAAACGGAAATATAACAAGCTATAATGTATATGTAAGTACGGATGGAGTGACCTTTACCAAGGTTGCAAGCGGAAGTTGGGCAAATAACAATGTGGAGAAAGAAGCAATTTTTGACTCGACAGATGCATCATATGTAAAGCTCGAAGCAACGGCGGGTGTTAACGGCTGGGCATCGGCTGCGGAGATTAGCGTCCTTGCAACAAAAACTGTAAAGAATTAGCTTCTAACTTAAAAGAATTTAATGTATTGAATTCTGCATTTGAAGATGAGATTGATGAGGATTAATAAACAAAAATTCCCAATACTAGCTAATAAAAAACTTATTAGTTATTCAATTAAAGGGCGCATTAATTGAACAACGAATTTTTTATTTTATTGTAGTAAATCTTAATGTTGTTGTAGTAAATGAGGTCATATGTAGTACAAAGAAGGATAGATAAAGCAAATTTTATCTATCCTTCTTTTTTATATGGGGTCCCAGTAGCAAAACGCGGAAAACATACGCTAAGCAATATCCTAATAAAAAAACCGACTTTTCTTACGCTAAGTGGGGTCCCACCACATGCCCATCAAGTTAATATTTTTATGTCCCCCAAAGTGAAAAAGTCGAGCTTTGTTTAGCTAGTAACTAAAATTTTCATTTTGGGGGCATTTATTTTCTTAGCTTGATGGCTATGGGGTACTCTTAGCTTGATGGCTATGGGGTAC
>NZ_JBFUIB010000102.1:0-10867 GCF_056402095.1 Peribacillus sp. P4_C12 | reverse complement strand
CAGTTAGTAACAACATCACCTTGCGTTTGGAACTTTTCCAATAGTTCCGGTTTGCCAGCCGCCGCTTTTTGTACGGCCTCAATTGTCAGAGCTACCCATCTTCCTTTTTTAAAGTCCGCTACATATAAATTCCCTTCCTCAAGAAGACGGGAATTTGCTTTTCCTAATGCAGGTACATATTTATCCTTACTTACAAATTTATAGACACAAGCATCTTTTTTATCGTCTCCCATGTAAACGACGACACGTTGGTCTTTGGCAAGTCCCATTGAAGCATTTTCATGGTTAAAACGTCCAAGAGCGGTATGTTTGCGAACCGCAAAATTTGGATCGAACGGGTCAACTTCGATTACCCAGCCGTAATGTGTTTGGTTTAATCCAGCATTATTAGCGGTTTCTTCGAAGTTCTCTTCACAGGATAAAACCGTATTCCATAATGTTTTTCCACCAGAACAGTTAGCGAATGTTCCCTGAACACTTGTTGCGCCGTTTACCACTTTTGTTCCTTTGGCCGGCCCAGTAAGTGCAAAAGATGTTAATCCCGTTACTCGTCGGGCATAAGTGGAAGCAGCATCCATTTTCCATTTATTCACTTTCTTGTCATAGTACACTTCAATAATGGAACCGCCCTGGTTATAAAGAAGCTTTTCAATTTGTGTTGGAGCATATTTGCCATTTACTTTTTGTCCTTCCACGTAAAGAGGGTTTGTATATTCGTGGTTTACCCATAATAATCCTCTTTCATTGGAATTTTGAATAGGAAAGTAAAGGGTGAAATCATTATTAAAACCAAATGTGTCACCCTTACCATTGATTACATCGCCATAAGCGGCTACAACGTCATATTTAAATCCTTTTGGAAGAACGAGTTCGTCCTTATTTGTAGTTTCAATCGGAGTAAACTTAAAGCCCTTTTTCTTCGGTTTTACATGTAAAAGGCTGTCGGTTTCCGCATTAACTGTCTCGCTTAAAATACCTAAACCAGATGTGGCCACTGCAAGGGCAGTAGCCCCTGTTCCAATACGTGTTAAAAAGGTACGTCTATTTAACGGTGCGTTTTCCATAATGTCCTCCTTTATTTTCCTTGAAGACTTAGTCCTCTATTTTTTAAGAATTTCTTACTCATCATCAGCTTCATTCTGAACTGAGTTCCATCACTTATTTTGAAGCCAAACTCACCTTCTCTGCAAAATCGAAATAGACTATGTATGTACTTCTCGATTAACTTGTTAAATAGTGCCTATCCAAGCCACAAATCAAATTTAGCAAATTAAAGTAAAGATGGTATTAATTTTTTTAAAATAATTTATTAAAAATTGTAAAGGATTAGATTCTATGGATGTTCTTTTCATGAGAAAACATAAGTTCACCAAAAACGGACAAACTGTATTTGAAATAAGAAAGGAGATGTGAGATATGACAAAAAAATTTAATAAAGGTAGCCGTAATCAAAATTCACCGCAATTACACGGACAAGTTCCTGTTAGTGGGGACAACAGTAAAGGAAATAAAAGAAATAAAGATCAGAGCGCTAAAACAGAGTAATTTAAATGAAACAAACCGGTCATATTCAGACCGGTTTATTTCATTGTTAGATAATCTTCTTACTTATTTCAGCAGTAAACGATCTAAAAGAACTGAAATTACCTTCTCTCATTGATGATCAATTTCTCAATGTACCCCTTTATCTTAATCAAAAATGAAGCTTCGTTGAATAGCCAAGCGCTGGACCAACTTTGAATTTTTGACAATAAAAAATGTACATTTCTTTGTCAGTCTAAAAAAATGCCCTCCAGATCGTTTAACTGGAGGGCATTTTTTATCTGTTAGATTCTTTTTGTATTAGAACCTTGTGCTCTACTGTTGTTGTCTCTAAAACATCATTATCCTTATGAGTATTAGTAATGTTTTTTGTCATCACACTGACAACCACTAAAACTACGATATTAACAAATAGGGCGATAATTCCTACATTCAAGTCTTTAATTGCTTGAGGAAGATAAGGAAACAGTTGACCAATTTTTATGTTCCCTAGTTCCATAATAGAAACTAGCACGCCTCCTGTTATAATCCCGGCGAATGCTCCATGTTTGGTTACAAAATTCTTTCTCATCAAACTTGCGAAAAAGGCAGGAGCAAGTTGTGTGATAAAATTATAGGCGATTAAAGCGAGACTAAAGAGGGAATTTCCACCTTTAAAGGTCAAGTAAATCCCTACGAGAGAAATAAGGGGAACCAAGAATTTTACCAGTTTTGCAATCTGATTTTCCGTTGCTGATGGAGTGAATACGCTATATATATTTTTTGCCAGAGATGTTGATATTGACATCAACAGCATCGAACTTGGTACTAAAGCGGCTAACACGCCCGTGCCACCAATTAAGCCCACAAACCATGGATCAAAATCCTGTTTAGAAAGCTGCAGCAAGATAAGATCGGCTTCCGCGCCTTTTAATCCAGGCGTCTGTAAGATAGCTGCAAATCCGACAAAAAAGGCAAACAACAAAATCAATTGGTACATTGGCATTAGGATTGCATTTTTTCGTAAAGCTTTTTCGCTAGAGGCAGCATAAATAGGAGAAAACCCGTGCGGCCACATATAAAATCCAATAGAGCTTAATATAACGGTCGATATATACCACGAAACGCTCATTCCTTGATCCGGAAGTATGGTATAGTTCGGCTTTGCATTTTCAATGGCCTCATACATAGGTTGAAGACCGCCATAATAATGAAGAGGGAAATAAACTCCTAAAAATATGACAATGCCTAGAATCAGAATATCCTTCAAGATAGCTGTCCTGGCAGAACCGTGAATACCTGAAACCATTACAAAAATGGTTACACCAATTGCTCCAACCCAAATGGCAGCTGTAGATGAAATGGCCCCATAGGATGTTGCAGAGACGATATATCCTAACCCCTTCAATTGCAGGACTAAGTAGCAAGTACAAGCTATAACACCTATTACAGCAACAAGCACACCAAGATAAGGACTTTGATATTTTTTTACAAAAAAATCTGATTGGGAAACTAATTGGTGTTTCTTTGCATACCTCCAAATAGCAGGAAATGTCCAGTAGGAGATGACTGTAGCCAGGCAGCCGTATGATACGATACTAAAGATGGAACCTCCTTCCCCATAAGCCGATCCACTTGCACCTAAAAATGTAAAGGTCGTATACATTTCACCTGCGGACAAGAGGAAAATCAATAGGGTTCCCATTCCACGTCCCCCAACTGACCATTGTTCTAAGTTCATTTCTTTCCCTTTTTTAGCCTGGATACCAATCAAAACAGAAATGACGAAAAAAAACAGGATGAAAAACACGGCAATATTCATCTTGAATCTCCCTTCTGATTAGCAGGATCTAGTAGATATATAATCCCCATAATACCTGTGGTTAGCACAGACCAGAGTACAATCCAAAAGTGAAAAAATGGCATTCCTAGAACATAGGGAGTCACTTTATTTGTAAACAAAGCGCCTACAATAAAGCCAAGAAACGGGATAATTCCAAGCCAATATATTTTTTTCATACTCTTAACCCCCTAGTATGTTAGATTTAACATTTTAAAAGTCCCGTGAACAAATAACTTCACCCCATATTGTAAAGCCTGTTCATCGAAAGTAAATTTGGGATGATGGTGAGGATATATAATCCCTTTTTCTTCATTACGAGCTCCTATTACAATATAAGATCCCGGAACTACTTTTTGAAAAGCAGAGAAGTCTTCACTTCCCATAATTGGCTTTGAAATCTCTCGACTTTCTTCACCAAATACTTCACAGACCGTTTCGTCCATCAATCGGGTAACTTCTTCATCATTAATGGTCGGAGCATAACCGAACTGATAATCGAATTCATAAGTAGCCCCATGTGCTTCAGTAATTCCTTTTACAATGCGTTCGATAAAGGTTGGAATCTTTTCCCTCAGTTCCGGATTAAAGCTTCGAACGGATCCTCCAATGCTTACACTACTTGGAATAACATTAATCGCACTTCCCGCATGGAACTGAGTCACTGAAATCACTAGAGCTTCCTGTGCATCATGATATCTCGAAACAATGTGCTGGAGATTTGATACAACCTGAATTCCAATTGCAATGGGATCAACCGTAAGTTCAGGCTGTGAGGCGTGCCCCCCTTTACCCACCACGGTAATTGCAAAAGTATCAGCTCCAGCCATAATCGGACCGTAACCCAAACCAATTTTCCCTAAAGGTAGAGTCGACAAGAGATGGGTGCCAATGACCATATCTACTCCTTCAAGCACACCTGCTTTCACCATCTCTTGGGCTCCACCGGGCGGCAGTTCCTCAGCATGTTGAAATAAAAAGCGAACCTCCCCTTTAATTTGATTCTTTAACTGGGTAAGAATCTTTGCCGTGCCAAGCAGCATCGCCGTATGCCCGTCATGTCCGCAAGCATGCATCGCGCCTGAATTCTGTGACACAAAGTCAAAATCATTCTCTTCTTCAATTGGAAGCGCATCCATATCTGCCCGCAGTGCAATAACCTTCCCAGGCTGCTGGCCAATTAAACGAGCCATTATACTCGTTTTTGTCGGACGTGAAATTTCCAAATCACCAAAAGTTTGTAGCGTTTCATAAACAAATTGTGCTGTTTTTTCTTCCTGAAAAGATAGCTCCGGATACTTATGTAAATATCTTCGCCACCCAATCACTTCATCTTTAACAGCCTCGATTAAATCATGAATCATTATCGTTTGAGACATCCACTACAACTCCTTTTTCATTCAATTTACATAACAATATCTATTTTCGGATAGTTTAAGGAAGAAATTCCTTAAATGGAGTATAATATTTCATAAGCTTTATTTCAATATTTTTTTGAAAATTCTAAACTATTTTTCCTGACTGAATCCAATAGTTAATTCTTCCCTTTCAACGCTTTAATATGCTAAATTAAGGTACAAAATAAATAAGCACCCAAATTATGGGTGCTTATAATTTATAATAATCGATAAATTTTACTCGGCCTTCCACGGGTGGCGTTTGACTCTTCACCAACGCATTGTGCCAAATCAACTTCGCACATATCCGCAACAATACGCCGTACATTGCGCTCTGTCATCTCAAGATATGTCGCTAAGTCCTTTGTAGTAAAATCACTCCACCCCATTCTTTGAACGAGAGCCGATATCTTCTTATACGTTTTAACACTTATATTACCCTTTTTCAACTTTTCTATAAGGAGTTTATTGTGGGTACGGGTATCATATTGTAGTTCTTTCTTTTTGCCTGGTGATTCAATAATTTTGCCATCATCTTGAATAATCACAATTTCACGCTTCTTCATATCCTTTGAATGTTGAATAGCACGAAAAGCATTGATTTCCGCCGAATAGGCAGTCTCGCCAAAGCCAATTCCAACAGCAACTGTTGTATCTGCTTCAAAAGCCAATTTTTGGATGGTATCTTCAAGCGTAATAATTTCTCGTTCAATTGCGCCGCGTGAACTAAAAATCATGTATCTTCCATTCCCTTTCTCTGAAAAGGAACCATTTATTTTTTCACCAAGTTGAATTAACATTTCTTTTAGCCGGAGCTCCAAGTACTGTAAGTGATAAGGAGTTTTCATTTCCTCTGCCACTCTGTTAAAATATTCAACTTCAATGATTTCAACTCCGATTTGTGTGTCTTTAAAGTAGGAAGTCTTTACTTTTTCAGAAAGAATCCGAAGCGTTTGTCGCACTTCCATCTTACTCATCGTCATCCGATAGGCTGGAATCCCGTATTCCCTTAAAGCTTCACACACAGACGGAAAACAAGAAAAAGCGCCTTCTGTCCTTCCCTTATTCCATAAATTCAAGTGAAAATGTACCAATTCATTCGTATCAACATCTGACTCAAACACTTTCGTATAAATCTTTTGGGTTTTTATATTCAACTGTGACAAAGCTTCTTCGCTAATATTATTTGAGGACATAGTATCAATACTTAGATGCTCAATAATTTTCCCCTGTTCGTAGATCATCTCTAAAAAAGATTTATAAAAACCTGATTCCGTAGCAGGAACATGGACCATTATTTTATCTGTACCTAGTGTTTTTGTCGCAATTTCATAGGGAAGTGGACCAGAAAAAAGCCATGCATGTACGTGAGAATTATGTTCTTTTACAATTTCCTCTACCTCTTCGGTATTTACATAGGGAAAAGAGATGAATTCCAACTCATGTTTATATTCTTCTGCCAAGTCCAATATCTGTTCTATAGAAGTTTTTAGACCGACTAGTCCGATTTTATACATCCTGTATTCGACTTCCTTTATCATCTGTAATATATTCATTGTTCTTTATAGAATATCCTAGTTTAACATAATTCACATTATCGTAAGTTCTAATTCTTCTGTTGTTTTTCCATAATTCATTCTTTTTATCTAATTTGTATTAGAGTTCTGTTAGTTTGGTTTGTTACTCTTGATCGTATAAATAAATCAAGAGAAATGAAAAATAACAGTAGCAAAAAGAAAAGAATGATAGAAATGATATTTATATCTGTAAAAATATACTTAACCACACCAACATTTCCCTTTTACACCATCTTATCATGCGATATGAAAGAAAAATACCTTGTATACGTTATTCATGTGAGGTTTACAAAACATCTTCACCATTGATAAATCAACGTTGACGCCTCTCAAGCGCACCTAAATGGCTGCGTAAGGGGATATTTATGCAAATCTTATTCAATAAAATGGTTCAATTGTTGAACAAAGATCAAACAGCACTCTTTAACTATCCTCCCTCAATATTGAAAGTAACTTTTCACTCAATTTATCTTCTTAGAATACTTTAAATACTCATGATTTTCTTAGTACAGATAACATTAAAATGTGCGCGCTACCTCTTGTACGAAAAAACGATCATCATTTGTTCCTCATGTTCGTAATAAACTGATGATAGCTACACTGTTAAAATACCTTTAAAAATCCTTACTAGAAGTTTAAAAGATTGATTTCTCATAAATAGATTGAAAAATTTGATCACCTGTTGGTTATTTCGATAACCTATTTGGCCTAAAAAGAAGAACATTCATGTTAACGGGAGGAAGAAGGATGCATCACAACGATCGGAAAAGGAAATGGAACGGATTTTCCAAGACGTTTCCGTATTCTCTTTTAGATGTAAAAGATGAATTAAAGAAAAAAGGTAAAAAACAGACTTCTGTTAAAACGTGGGAGTTAACGGGAGAAGAGACAGTGTTAATACAGGAAATTAAAGAACAAACAAGACAACACAACAATAATAATGTGACGCGAACGCATGCCTATTTTCAGTTTTACCTCCGTTACCCAGAAATACACTGGGCACTACTTGGACATATGGTATCGCGTAATGGCGGTTGGAATATGACGGATTTAAAAGGGGATTTATATACAAGACTATTGTCGGAAAAAGATCAACTTATCTTCTTTTCTTTTTTGGAACGAGGGAACTGGTTAATCTTCCAAGATGTGTACCCACAATTTTTGTTGTATGAACAAAGTGTCAAAAGATCAAAAAGACTGTTTCATCTTCTACCTTTTTTCAATGTATCGACGTTTATGGAAACGTTATGGAACCATTTTTGGAGAACAGGTGACCAGTATATGTTAGCCATTGCCACTGTTATTAATGAACAAAGCTATTTAGAAAAAAGGGTCATTCAAAATGCCCATTTTAAAAGGACCGTACTAAATAGTATTGGATTCAAACTTTATGATTTTTTTCGCTTTAATCACATTCTTTTTCCATTCTATAAGGATGAGACCAAACAAGAAACATTACTAGTCGGGAATACAATGAAGCATTTCACCTCCCTTCATGAGCGAATATTGCTGGGCAAGCGATTATACTCACTGCTGTTTAGCCGTGAGAACATCTTATCAGGAGTAGTAGATTGGGCTCATGATCATCCACATACCGGTTCGCGAAAAGACTACTGGCCGCATTTGTTTAATGATGTAAACGAATCATTCTCCCGTGCATTTTATAAACGTCGAACAAAAAAGTGCCAATTAAGAAAAGGTGCGGATCGTTTATACAGTCCTCGATTAATATACACATGGAAAGATCTTAATCATGAAGAGGAGGAAAGCAAAGACTGGTTTGAAGACTGGCACATCATGGACTACTTAATCGATAAGGGAGAAAATATAGATGGGGAGATTTATGATGAATACTGCACAACGCTTGAAAAAATTGAACTTGCCATTCTGGCAAAAAAAAACGTCCTACTCCGAGAAGAAGCAGAAGATGAGTAACCATCGGGCTTTTGTAGCCACAATAATTTTCTCTTGTTTCATCGGAACGTATTTAGACTTACTGTTTGTAGGTAAACAAATGTATTCCTTTCCGGCAAGACCATTCCGAGATATATTTACAATCAATGTCGCTTTTACATTATTGATATTGCCAATCTTTACTACGCTCTTTTTATGGATCGCAAAAGCGTTGACTACATTTTCAAGGATACTGTTTATCGTTTTGATTGGACTTTGTATAAGTGTTTCCGAATCTTTTTCGGAGAATTTAGGATTGTTTACTCATAGCGAAGCATGGCATCATTCTTATTCCCTTTTCGGATACATGATCTTCATGCTCATTATTTGGAAATTTTATCGATGGTTTCAATAACAATCGACTGTGTTATAGGAATCTAAAAAACAAACTTGCTAAAAACAAAAAAGTACATGCCAAATTGGTGTTATGGATAAAAAAACAAAGGGTGTCACAAAAATTAAAATAAAATTTTTGTGACACCCTTTGAAATATGATAGGAGGGTTTTCCTTCTGGATTTGATGATTAAAGACTAAAATAGCTCACTACTTTTATAGATTTACTTATGGAAAAACCTTATAAAAACATTCCCGAAAATCTAGTTCTCAACTATTTTCGGCACTCATAGCCAAGATATAAAGTACATGATATATAATGCATCTAAATATAATGTTTGTGAGACGTAATAGATCCTTTTGAGCTTTTTATTATTTGGGCTATCTCAATTCCTCTCTTTTTTAGCACATTTTAAGGAGTGAATGTATGAAAGAAATTGGCATCAAATCATATTTGTCTGTTGGAACTGTCAGTAACCCTGTATATGATCCTAATAGTAATAAGTTAATCTTTATTGCTGATTATTCTGGTTTACCGCAGGTTTGGGCAAAGGATTTCGATATAAGTGAACCTACCCGAATTTCTTTTACTAATGAACGAATTACTTTTGTTAAATATTTAAACAGTTCATCACAACGCGGCCTTCTCATCGGCATGGATGTCTGCGGTAATGAGAAGCAACAACTGTTTTTACTCAAAAGTGATGGTCTACTGATTCCGCTTACCAACTCTCCTGACCATAAACATGAATATGGGGGTCAATCACCTGATGGAAAATGGATAGCCTGGTCAAGCAATCGTCGACATCCTGCCTTTTTCGATATCTATATTCAAAATGTCGAAACTTTAGAAATACAAATGGTTTTGTCAAAGGATGGACTCTATTCCTCCATCATGTGGTCTCCTGATTGTAATTCGTTATTGATTCGGAAAACAAATTCCCAGTTGGATAACGATTTAGGTTTACTGAATCTTGACACAGGAGAAATGAATTGGTTAACAGATCATCAGGGTGAAGCAAGCTATAAAAACCCTCATTTCAGTATGGATGGAGATCATCTCTATTTATTAACAAATCAAGATAGAGAATTTTTTGGGCTCGCGATCATTGATCTTTCAACAAAACATATCACTTGGCTGGAGGTGGGACAGTGGGACTTTGAAGGCCTCGCTATGAGTAAAGATCATTCAAAGTTAGCTTTTTCAATTAATGAAGGAGGTATTTCAAGAGGCATTCTTTTAGATCTAAAATCAAGTGCCCTTTATACATGGAAGACACCAATGGGGATGATAACTAACTTAACATTTTCACCCGACAATCAAAAATTAGTCTATGTATTCAATGGGCCGACCTATCCGTCTGATATATGGCAGGTTGACCTAAAGAAAATGAAGACAGAACGGCTTACTCAATCTCTTCAGACAAAGTTTTTGGAAAATAAATTAATTGAACCTATTCTTATTTCCTTTAAATCTTTTGACAATCTCCAAATACCTGCCTTTTACTTCAAGCCAAATATCCAATCAGAAAAAATCCCTGTTATTCTATATGTTCATGGGGGGCCTGAAAGCCAAATCCGTGCTGTTTTCAATCCAGTTCTGCAGTATTTCTTAAGCCTTGGCTATGCAGTAATTACTCCTAACGTACGCGGGAGTACAGGATATGGAAAAACATATACTCATCTTGATGATGTTCGTAAACGAATGGACTCCGTTAGAGATCTTGTTTCTTTAGTAGATTGGTTAAAGAAAGAAGGAAGCGCTGATCCTAATAGAATTGCCATTATGGGAGGGAGCTACGGAGGATTTATGGTTCTTGCAGCCATCTCTCACTATCCGGAATTATGGTCTGCTGCAATTGATCTCGTTGGGATTTCAAGTTTCAGAACTTTTCTTAAAAAAACCAGTCCGTGGCGACGCAAACTTCGCGAAGTTGAATATGGAACTATTGAAAAGGACGGAAACTTTTATGATCTGATTGATCCATTGAATCAAACTGACCGGATTACCAGTCCGCTGATGGTTCTTCACGGGGCTAATGACCCACGCGTCCCTATTGAAGAATCTGAACAAATCGTAAATAAATTAATGGCACGAAATCATCCTGTAAAGTTTATCTGCTTTGAAAATGAAGGTCATTCCATCGTAAAACTAAATAATAAAATTACCGCCTATACGGCAATAGCACATTTCCTCAATCATTATATTGGTAAATAATTTTCCAGGTTGATTAAAAGGAATTAG
>NZ_JBFUIB010000101.1:0-11143 GCF_056402095.1 Peribacillus sp. P4_C12 | reverse complement strand
AAACCGCTTTGGTCCAAGAAGTATCCGGTTAACGAAAATAACCAGATTGAGTTGCGGACGGATCCGATTTTAGTTCAAGCAAATGGATTAAATATGCTTATAGATTCCGGAATTGGTAACGGGAAGATGAATGACAAGCAAAAACGAAATTTTGGGGTAACGGAAGAATCCCAACTCATTGAGGATTTAGGTAAGCTTGGGATTCAACCAAATGATATCGATTACATTTTAATGACTCATCTGCATTTCGACCATGCCTGCGGATTGACGAAACGTGAAGGTGAAGCTTGGGTTCCTGTTTTCGAACGCGCAGAAATTATTACGACTCAAATTGAATGGAATGAAATGCAAAACCCGAATATTCGTTCAAAAAGTACATATTGGGCAGAAAACTGGGAAGCTGTTGCTTCACTTGTTCGCCCGTTTAATGGAGAGAAAGAAATCACTGAAGGCATTAAAATGATTCATACCGGCGGACATAGTGATGGACATGCGATTATCATCATTGAAGATGGTTTGGACAGGCTGATTCATATGGCTGATATTATGCCGACACATGCCCATGCGAATGTACTTTGGGTACTCGCTTACGATGATTACCCAATGACCTCCATCCAGGCGAAGGAAAAGTGGATGAAATCCGGACTGGAAAACGGGTCGTGGTATAGCTTTTATCATGATGCCCACTATTGTGCCATAAAATGGAATGAAACGGGTAAAGAAATAACGGCTGAACTGAAACGAAAGCGATAAGGATAACAATAAAGGAGGACGTCATTTTGACGACCTCCTTTTTGTTTCAATCGTTTTGCGCATTAAGCTCCAAAATTGTTCCTGTAGAGGCATCCGCTACAAATTCGAATTGCTCGCGTTTTCCCTCTGTGTTTCTAGTAATGCCGCCTTTATACACTTCATAGTCTAAATTATTTTTTTTGTAGTTTTCCGGCTTCATCAAAATCCATGAGCCATATATGTTTCCGTCCTTTTTGACTGTTTCCTTCACTTGGGCTAACACTTTATCCGGAGAAGGATTACTTGATTGATCCAAAATTTGTTTTGTCGCATAGCCGGCAGCGAACCCAGCTACAGTACCTAGTAAAAACGTTTTCCAATTCATGAATTTCTCCTCCATTGCTTTTTTTCCATCACGCTTTCTAGTATACAGAAGAACTTATTATTTGACTAATAATTTGAAATTTTAACCATTAACTGATAAATTAGAACTTTCAAGTGTAACATTATTCTAAGTTCTGTAAAATAGTAATAAATAACACATAGTTAAGGGGTAGAAAGATGAATCATGAGACTTTAGCGCTTTTTAAAACATTGACAGAATTACCAGGTGCCTCAGGAAATGAACATGCTGTTCGGAGTTTCATGAAGAGTGAGCTTGAAAAATATTCAGATGAAATTATTCAAGACCGCCTTGGTGGAATCTTTGGTGTAAAAAGAGGGAATGAAGAAGGACCAACTGTACTTGTTGCTGGACATATGGATGAAGTGGGCTTTATGGTCACTTCGGTAACAGAAAACGGAATGCTCCGCTTTCAGACTCTAGGTGGCTGGTGGAGTCAGGTACTTTTGGCGCAAAGAGTTGAAATCATCACTGATAACGGACCGGTTATTGGCGTCATTGGTTCGATCCCGCCTCATTTGTTAGATGAATCGCAACGCTCAAAACCAATGGACATTAAAAATATGCTGATTGATATCGGAGCAGATGATAAGGAAGATGTGAAGAGAATTGGTGTCAAACCAGGTCAGCAGATTGTACCGATATGTCCTTTCACACCGATGGCTAACGAGAAAAAAATTCTTGCAAAAGCATGGGATAATCGTTATGGATGTGGACTGGCGATTGAGTTGTTAAAAGATTTAAAAGATGAAACTTTACCAAATATCTTATACTCCGGAGCAACGGTACAGGAGGAAGTAGGATTGCGTGGTGCAAAAACAGCAGCGTATATGATCAAACCTGATCTTTTCTTCGCCCTAGATGCAAGTCCAGCAAACGATATGTCAGGCAGTAAAAGTGAATTCGGCCAGCTTGGAAAAGGAGCCCTACTCCGTATTTTTGACCGGTCGATGGTCACACATCGCGGCATGAGGGAATTTATCCTTGATACTGCTGAATCTAATGATATCCCATATCAATATTTTGTTTCCCAAGGCGGCACGGATGCCGGGCAAGTCCATATTGCAAATGAAGGTATTCCAAGTGGCGTGATTGGCATTTGTTCGCGCTATATTCATACACATGCGTCCATGATTCATATTGATGATTATGCGGCAGCTCGTGAACTGATTGGGAAATTAGTTCGTGCATGTGATAAAACGACATTTGAGACATTAAAAAATAACGGCTAATAGAGGAAGCTGAAATGGGAAGGGGTGCAGTCATGTATCCTTTTCTAGCAGCTTTTTTTTACATAGAAGGAAGGTAACTATTTTGAAAATAGCAGTAGGTAGTAAAAATCCGGCGAAAGTAAAGGCAGTGTTTGACGTTTACGAAGAAGCTGAAATCATTTCACTTCAAGTAGAAAGCGGGGTCTCGGAACAGCCATTTTCTGATGAGGAAACAATGAATGGAGCGATAACGCGCGCCCAAAATTGCTTGAGCCAAAGCGATGCCGAAATCGGAATCGGTCTTGAAGGCGGTGTCGTAAAAATGAATCACGGCCTATTCGTATGCAACTGGGGGGCGATGGCTACGAAGGATGGAGAGATCTACATAGCCGGTGGAGCTAGAATTCCACT
This sequence comes from Peribacillus sp. P4_C12, assembly GCF_056402095.1. Classification (NCBI taxonomy): domain Bacteria; kingdom Bacillati; phylum Bacillota; class Bacilli; order Caryophanales; family Bacillaceae; genus Peribacillus; species Peribacillus sp. P4_C12. The sequence continues at coordinate 8,386 of NZ_JBFUIB010000101.1, read as the reverse complement.
CCCGGAAATTGTCGCTGAACGGTTACTAAACGGTGAAGAGTTGGGTCCGGTCATGGACGACTTCACTAAGAAAGCGAATATTAGCAAAAAAGAAGGAGCAATCGGAGTGTTTACAAATGAGCAAATCACTCGAGCTGAAATGTTCCTTCATATTATGAGAATGCTAGCAGGTCAACACGAGTATAAGAAAAAAATGCAAAAGTGAGATTCTGTTAATGGCTTTTGATTTAACTATTTTGACCTTTTGAAAGCCATCTAAAAGTTAGTGACACACTGGTTTTATAGGGTTTAACCATAATACCATCGATGTGCCAAATGTAAAGGATTGCTTTGAAGGGATTGACTGAAAAGATAGGTGAAGAAAGAAGACAGTCACAACAAAGCAGAAATTGACAGGATTTAAGTTAACCGGGTTGCTAGAATAGATTACAAGGAGTGAGTGGTATGGGATGGGTTGAATCAATCCAAAAGGCAATCAACTATATGGAGGAGCATTTACTTGATGACCTAACCATTGAAAGTATTTCCAGACAAGCGAATGCCTCAGCCTTTCATTTTCAACGGACGTTCACCATATTAACGGACATATCCGTTGGTGAATATGTCCGGCGTCGAAGGCTGACTTTAGCTGCTCAGGAGATATCACGCACAAATTGCAAGATCATTGATTTAGCATACAAGTATGGCTATGACACTCCCGAGGCTTTTTCAAAGGCTTTTCGAAGGCAGCATGGAGTATCTCCAAGTGAAGCACGAAAGTATATTGGGAAGCTGACATTCTATGAACGCCTGGTAATACAGGTAATTCTGAAAGGGGAAATACCGATGAAATACAATATTATTGAAAGAGATTCCTTTCAATTAATTGGAATCAAGCGAGAGTTTTCATTAGTTAATGGAGAAAATTTAATTGGAATTCCAAAGCTTTGGGACAAAGTGAATTCGGATGGAACCGACGATCAGTTAGGGAAGTTGAACAATGGCCAAATAAAAGGGCTACTGGGAGTATGTGTTGACAAACGAATATTGGAACAAAATGAGACTATGGATTATTGGATAGCGACAGAGTATGACGGTCAAGTGCCAGAAGGGTATTCAAGCCTAACAATTCCGGCCTCCAAATGGGTTATATTTGAAGTTCACGGACCAATGCCAGATGCTATTCAAGAAGTTTGGAAACGAATTTTTTCGGAATGGTTTCCTACAAGCGGTTTTGAACATGCTGGAACTCCTGAAATGGAAGTATATACAGACGATGATGCTTCAAACCCTGATTACTACTCAGAGATTTGGATTCCTGTTAAGTAGATAGAAGAGTAAGGTCTACTATATTTGTTTTCGCTTGTAGAGAAAGTTTAGTTTAATTTCCCTACAAGCTTTTTATTTTGAAGGAACTTTGGTGCTAGATTATCCGCGTTTTATTAATACCTTAAAATGCATTAATGTACCTATTACATAATATGGTGTATATTGTCGGAAAACTATAGTCTCAGGCAAATGGAAGATTTCACAATCCATCTTCAAATATATAAGAAAGCACCTTCAGAGCTTGGTTCACGGTTTCGACTGTGACACTCGCCTTTTCCGATATTTCTTTTAAAGCATGGTGATGGGATTCCGAACGAATCAAAATAAGCGGTTTGCCTAGAGAGATGGCAGTGCTTGCATCCATGGCAGTATTCCATTGTTTATATTTTTCACCAAAAAGTGCGACGACAAGGTCGGCTTGTTTCATCAAGAGACCTGTCCGTAAATTGTTAATTTGGGAAGCGGCCGCATCCTTCAAAATCGGGGTGGGCTGTACTCCTAAAATTTCTTCTCCAATATTGTCGGAACGTTCATGGTTTTCCATCGGTCCGACAAATTCTAACGGAAGTTTCAAGGCGATTGCCTTATCTCTTAATTCACTTCTCCAATTTGAATGGATTTCCCCAGCAAGATAAACAGTTAATTTCATAATTGTTCCCCCTTGGTATATAAATTGCTTTCATTGTATCATGTTTTGAGAAAATGGATGAATTTCATAAATAAGGATAATAGTATGCATAAGAGTGTATTCTGTAATCAATCTTTAGGAAAAGAGAAGGCTGGAGGAATGACGATGGCTCTATCGATTAATAAAATTCTTATTCTCCTGTTAATGAGCAGTCTGATTGTTGTTGGTTGCTCGGGCATTGAAAGGCAAACTGATAAAGCAGTTAAGGTCGCAGAATTGGCATTTCGTGACGATAAGAAACAGCCAAATATAGAGGCGGGTCTCATTCAGGTATATCTGCCAGAGGATTTTAAGGTAGAAGAAGAACATGATAATAATTTGATCTTAAAAAGTGATCATCAGGCTTATATATTATTTGTGAATCCAAATGAAAATGAAGACAGCTCCGTATTATTTCTGGCGATTAAAGAACAGGGGGATAAATATTTGGTGCTGCATTCCTTTCAAAATGATGATAAATTTGGGTTTATCACAATAAAAGAGTTAGCGGAAGATAAGTATGAGCTTGCGGTAGGGATCGGTGGAGTCAAGCTGACAACTGAAACCGATAAAGATCAAATAAAACACGATGCAAAACAAATGATGGAAATCGTTTCATCAGTGCCTCAAAAATAAGGAACAGCTCGGAAGTATCATTCCGGGCTTTCACTTATTAGGCTTCGTTATCATAAAGGTGAAACTTTATACCATTGGCAAAGAAACATAGTTCGGAAGGAGCTTCGTTGACTTAGGTAATGGCTAGTAACTGATTTTTGCTCGAGGTACTAACCTCTTCGGAAGTTTCTGATGATTGTTCTGATATTAGATGCGTTTCGCAGCTTAACCTTTGATATGTTTGCGGTAATACGACAAGGTCTTTAGAGGCTGTTTTAGTAAAGGAAATAGATTGGCCTTGTATCGATTTTACATTCTTCGAATTTCTGTGATTCACAGCAATCAGTTTTTTTATTTGCTGGAGAATTATTAAGAGTTAGTAATATTTTTAATAAGTAATTCAACTCTAATCCGTATTAATGGTTGATTTATGCAGAGTCTGGTATGATGGAATTATAAAAAATTAAGATAATAATTTAGAGCTGGAGGAATATAAAAATGGAAAATTTACAGACTTTAGAACAATATGATGTATTAAAAAATGAAGGCAAACATATTTTTCTTTTTTCAGCGACATGGTGTGGAGATTGCCGTGTGATTGAACCAATAATGCCGGAGATTGAAGCGAAATTTCCTGAATTTACGTTCATTTATGTAGATCGTGATAAATACATCGATGTTTGTGTAGCCAATGATGTATTCGGAATACCAAGTTTTATCGCTTATGATAATGGCAAAGAGCTTGGCCGATTCGTGAGTAAAGATCGTAAAACACAAGAACAAATTGAAGAATTCATTCAAGCATTATAATCAAAATCCCCTTCTCGCTGGGGATTTTTCAATGAAGAGGAGGGTCAACCTTGAAAATGGATAGCACGAAGCTGAAAAACATCTTAAAAGAACGTTTAAAAGACGATAATCGCACGTTTAAATTCGATAGCAAGAAAGATACGTTACGGGTGGAAAATGTGAAAACGGGTAAAGGTATCACCGTCGAATTGCCACCGGTGCTAGCTAATTATGAAAACGTTCAGGAAAAAGCCATCGATGAAGTTGCCTATTACGTGGAAGAGGGTCTGAATGTAATGGGGGAAGAACACAGCATGGAAGGCAAGGAGAAATTCATTTTCCCAGTCATTCGTTCGACGTCCTTTCCAATGGAATCGGAAGAAGGAAACCCTTTTTTATTCGATGAGCATACGGCCGAAACACGTGTCTTTTATGCACTGGACTTAGGCAAAACCTACYGTTTGATTGATGAAAAAATGATTCAGCGGGAAAACTGGCAGGGGGACCGAATCCGGGAGATTGCCCGTTTCAATGTCCGTTCCCTCTCAACAGAAATGAAGTCGGATATCGTTGCGGATAATACATTTTACTTTTTGAACACAAATGATGGCTACGACGCAAGCAGAATCCTTAATGAATCATGGCTTCGAGAAATGAAGGACAAAATTCAGGGAACAATGGCAGTGGCGATTCCTCATCAGGATGTCATTATCATTGCAGATGTGAAGAATAATACTGGGTATGATGTGCTCGCTCAAATGGCGATGAGCTTTTTTGCCAGTGGCCACGTACCGATTACTGCTTTATCCTTCCTGTACGAAGAAGACGAGCTGGAGCCTATCTTTATTTTGGGTAAAAACAAAAAGCGTGAACAATAAATAAAGCAGAATGCACAAAATATAAGGACCCTTGCAAGTATGGAAAAATTCCAGCTCGTCAGGGGTCCTATTTTTTTATGTGCTTTATGAGACAATGTTTTATGGCTATTTTTTTACCGCTATACCAGATGAAATAAATTGGTTCATTTTTATATTTTCTGCATCGCAGCGTAGTTTATAAAAAATATTGAATAAGCTCATGTTCTTTTTCCGATACGACGATCTAATAGACAAAGAATGTTAATCAAAACATCCGAAGACTTTAATAATTCCTCAATTGGTGAGTTAAAGTATTCCTCTAATGCAAAGTAAAAATCATATTGACCATAAATTCCATCTGCTTTTAGTATTTTTTGAGCCTGATCTTGTAAGGCCCGATTTTTGGGTACATCATCAAAGTCATACTGATTAGATTTATCTCGTATGTCACGTTCTCTATAAAATTCTTCTCTTGCAGCTGTAATTGTACACATGCTCAATATTTCCACTTTATCAACGGTAATTACAGCTCTGCCTAATTGATCATGAGCTTTACGGTAATTGATAACTTGAAAATCCACTCTCGAGCGCAATGTCTCACATAGAAGATCATATAACCGTTTCTTTGCTTTGCTCCATTTTGGACTATACAATAAATTGCCCCCCAATATTCAATCCTTTAGTTGAATGATACTCGCTACACTGATTGTACATTAATAGAGGATTTGACATTTAAAATGTAAAGTATTAATTTAATTTCCCTTAAATTTGATACCAAGCAAACTTATATCAGAGATTCGCAGAATTATTTCCCAGACAATCTTCAAACAAGCTAGGAACAGAGGAAGCATCAGTTTAGAGTAATAATAGATAAAAGATGAAAAGGGACTTTAATCATTCTATTACAAAAGAAGGAAGTGTGAAGAGTTAAAGCGAAACTGTTAGGTAGTTTGTTTTTATGCTGCCAGGATGTACTTATTCGGATTTAAGATGAACCGAATAAAACAAATTGCTTAACCCAAAAATTAAAAATCATTGCTCTTATGGTTTTGGTATACACAGAGTTCTTAAACTATTATAAGTTTCTTTAAGAAAATTCGTTAACATTCCGATGTATGAACGAAAGGAACATTCCTTAATTAATATTCTTTTCACATAATTATCAAGCCGATATATAAAGGGGGACAATAACTATGAAAAATCAATTAATGAACATGTTAGAAATGCGTAAAAATGAAATGATTCAAATTCGTCGTTATTTACACGAAAACCCGGAGCTTTCCTTTAAGGAAGAAAAAACAGCACAATATATCATTGATTTTTATAAGGGAAAAGATGTGGACATTCAAACGAATGTTGGAAATGGATTGGGAATCATCGTAACAATCGAAGGTGGGAAACCAGGAAAAACGATAGGTCTTCGTGCAGACTTTGATGCGCTGCCTATTTTAGAAGAAACCGAGGTTCCATTTAGGTCTAAAAATGAAGGTGTGATGCATGCTTGTGGACATGATGGACATACAGCTTATCTATTAGTCTTGGCAGATTGCCTCATTCAGCTGAAGTCTTCCCTTCCTGGTACCATTAAAATCATCCATCAACATGCTGAAGAAGTACCGCCAGGAGGTGCAAAAAGCATCGTGGAATCAGGGGTGCTAGATGATCTAGATGCTGTTTTTGGAACGCATTTGTTCCCATCACATCCAGCTGGAGAGGTGGGGTATCGCAGCGGCTATTCGATGGCTGGCAGGACATATTTCAAGTTAGGGATAAAAGGTGTAGGCGGCCATGGTTCTTCCCCACATTTGGCTAATGATGCTATTGTTGCAGGTTCCCATTTTGTAACAGCTGTTCAAACCGTAATCAGCCGGCGCTTGAACCCCTTTGATATGGGTGTTGTCACTATTGGTTCTTTCGATGGAAAAGGAAGCTTTAATGTCATAAAAGATCGGATAGAGATTGAAGGGGATGTACGCTATATGACAGAGGAGACCCAACAGCTGATAAACAAGGAAATACACCGGATTGTTAAAGGGATAGAAACAGAATTTGATGTTCAGTGTGAGCTTTTATATATGCCGGATTATCCACCTTTATATAATGATCCTAAAATGACTGAATTTGTGAAAAATAGCCTTCAAAACATGAATGACCCAGATATTAAGCAGGTCTTAGAATTCCCAATGTTCTCAGGATCAGAAGATTTTTCATATTATGCGGAAAAAACGCCTGGTTGTTTCTTTTACATAGGCTGTAAACCAAAAGGGGTAGAGAAGGTGTATTTCAATCACCATCCTAAATTCGATATCGATGAAGATGCGCTTCTGATTGCGGCCAAATCAGTGGCGCAAGTTGTATGTAGTTTTTATGAATTAGATTAGTCAACTGTAGCCCTACTTTTCTAAAATAGTTATATAACCCCCAAAACACCGTTCGGTTTAATCGAACGGTGTTTTGTAGAATCTTGCCACTACATTAATAAAATTAGAAGAATTCACCAGGAATGATATGGTTTGTATTAAAACTTAATCTCTTTGTAAACATCATTTAACAGCTGTGTTTTATTTAAATAGTAGACTAAGGGCTAACGATATTTTATATAGAATAGGTTTATACTCTTTTCAAAAGGGGTTTAATAGGATAAGAGTTATGCGAAAATCGAAGGGTAAGTACAAATAAATAAAAAAAGCACATACAAATTCCTATTCAGCTTAAATTCTCTCGATATTTTATAAATAACTGGTAGAATAAGTTACATAACTACAGATAGTAGAAAGAGTGATAGGTTTGAAATGGCTAAATAAGATGAAGAAATGGTTCCAAGCAGAGGAAATTATTGAGATTGAAGAAATTATTATAGATGAACCGCTAGATGAAGAAACATTAAAAAATATGGATTTTTCCAAGCTTACAAACACAAGGAAAGAAGATATAAAAGAATACAATCAAACAGTGGAGAAGATGTCCCAGGTGAATGATCCGGATACAAAAATCCTGTTTCAATATCCGAAAGGGCAATTTAAGTTTCCTCTCATTCCTGACCAAGAGCAGCATAGAAGAAAGCCTAGGGAAAGAAAGAGGGAAGAGCGTGAGCCTAAGCGTGAGCCTAAGTCTAAGCAGGAAAAAGTGACCAAGGCTAGAAGTCCTGTGAGGGGACCTGAACCAAAGCATAGAAACGCCGATCGTGAATCAACAAACAAAATAGTTCCATCGAAAACTCCATTCCGTCCGACGGAAATCCCCTCACCTATATATGGGTTTCGTCGTCCAGAAAAAAAGATGGTCACTACTGAGCGAATTGTCGAGTATGAATTAGAAAGCAAGCTACCTGTTCTCAAAAAAGAAGAGCCAGAAGTTCCAGCGTATATCCCTAACACCACAAAAGAAGTGGCCTATGAGGAATTAACAATTGAACCTTCTGTTCTTGTACCAGAACAAGTGGAAGAAAAAAGGGAAGAAGAGATGGAGATTCCCGCTTATTTCCGTAAAAACGCGCCTACAACACCCCTTGAGGAAGTAGCAAGCGAGCCTTCTAAACCTATTTCTGAACAGGTGGAAGAAATAAAAGCCTTCGAGCAGGATCAGGATGATTTTGGGCGGGAAGTGGCTGTTTCGATTATGGAACAGGTGGAAGCGACACCGACCAAAGCTTATGTAGCGCCAAAGGAAGAAGTTATACAACCAACACCGGAATTTGTCGAGAAACCTGTCGAAAGTCAAGTGATTGATTTAGAAAGCGAACCAGCGGCGACTATTACGGAAGAACAGCCTAAACGCCCAAAAAAACATATTCCTTTTAATGTGATGATGCTTAAGCAGGATCGGGAAAAAACTCAATACCTAAATAAGATTATAGCGGAAAAAAAAAGCCCTGATTCAGAGAGAGGAGTAGTTTCTTTTGGAAAGAAACCTACAATAAATCCTGATGAAGCAGGGTCTGGACAAGCAGTACAATCCGGATCCGTTCATGAATTGAAAACAGAGGCAGACCGAGTCGTGTTGGAAGAGAAGCCGGTTATGCCAGAACCTATAAGCTTCCGGGAAACGCAGTATGAATCCGTAGCGGTAGCCGAACCTGAGAATGCCGGTGAGTCCAATACGGAATCAAGTGGGGTCTATGTATCGCCTTTCATGCCGGAAGTGAAAACCC
>NZ_JBFUIB010000100.1:0-11240 GCF_056402095.1 Peribacillus sp. P4_C12 | reverse complement strand
GGAGGAACAGCCTGAGTATTCGTGGACTGGACGAATGCGAGTTATCCCTTATAAAGTTGTCGGTCATGAACATCAATTGTTAACTGCGATTAAGCCGGATTTTATTAAAATCGTTCAGGGTGAAAAAGAGTATCATGTCAAGCAGGGACTCGTTTCGTTTACCTTTCAGCAACTTTCTCCCGACAATAGCTATCAATCTATTGTTCATCCAAAAATGTTAACCGGCATACCGGTGCAAAATGCCTCCTGAACCACTGATTCATTCAAAAATTTTACCCATTAACCGTTTATTTAGAAGGGAGAATTATTTTGAAGAAATTCATTCTTCGACTCACTTATTTTTGGTACAAACTATTGTTCAAGCTCGGATTGAAAACGGACGAAATATTTTATATAGGAGGGAGTGAGGCGCTGCCGCCGCCGCTTTCAAAAGAAGAAGAGGCAATACTGATTAATAAATTGCCTAAGGGCGATGAAGCTGCACGATCGATTTTAATCGAACGAAATTTAAGGCTGGTTGTCTATATTGCAAGGAAATTTGAAAATACAGGTATCAATATAGAAGACTTAATCAGCATCGGTACCATAGGTTTAATTAAGGCTGTAAATACATTCAACCCCGAGAAAAAAATTAAATTAGCTACATATGCCTCTAGATGCATAGAGAATGAAATTTTAATGTATTTACGTAGGAATAACAAAATACGTTCTGAAGTGTCTTTTGATGAACCATTGAATATTGACTGGGATGGAAATGAGCTCCTGCTATCGGATGTCCTTGGTACTGACGATGACATAATTACAAAGGACCTGGAGGCAAATGTGGACCGCAAGCTGCTAACGAAGGCTCTAACGCAGCTCTCCGAACGTGAAAAACAGATAATGGAGCTTCGTTTTGGACTTGCAGGTGGAGAGGAAAAAACCCAAAAAGATGTTGCCGATATGTTGGGAATTTCCCAATCTTATATTTCACGTTTGGAAAAAAGAATTATTAAGAGGCTTCGAAAAGAATTTAATAAAATGGTGTAAAAAAAATGATGGGCGCAAATACCAATTAAATCAATGCTTTGAATGCAATAATGAAAAATAATGGTGATTTTCTGTTCAAGCCTTGTGCATATTTTTTTCTCCCGCGGAAATACTGTTTTTTGTACAGCGCTCCTGTGAGGAGGGAATAATTTTGTCTCGTAATAAGGTTGAAATCTGCGGTGTGGATACATCAAAATTACCGGTTTTAAAGAATGAAGAAATGAGAAAACTCTTTAAAGAACTGCAAGATGGCGATATTTCAGCAAGAGAGAAACTGGTAAACGGGAATCTTCGACTTGTTTTAAGCGTTATTCAGCGCTTTAACAATCGGGGAGAGTATGTAGATGATCTATTTCAGGTAGGCTGTATAGGGTTGATGAAGTCGATAGATAACTTTGACTTAGGTCAAAATGTTAGGTTTTCAACGTATGCTGTACCAATGATTATTGGAGAAATCAGAAGATATCTCCGTGACAATAATCCGATTCGAGTTTCCCGTTCTTTAAGAGACATTGCTTACAAAGCTTTGCAGGTTAAAGAAAAGCTCATTAGCCAAACTCTTCGAGAGCCGACAGCTGAAGAAATCGCCAAAGTGTTGGAGGTACCTCATGAAGAAATTGTTTTTGCATTAGATGCAATACAAGATCCAGTTTCCCTTTTTGAACCGATTTATAATGATGGCGGGGATCCGATTTATGTACTCGACCAGCTGAGTGATGAGAAAAACAAAGATAGTACCTGGATTGATGAAATAGCAATAAATGAAGGCATGAGACGGTTGAATGACCGGGAAAAAATGATTCTTCGAAAACGGTTTTTCCAAGGGAAGACGCAAATGGAGGTAGCTGAGGAAATCGGCATTTCACAAGCGCAGGTCTCCCGATTGGAAAAAGCAGCAATTAAGCAAATGAATAAAAATATCCAACAGTAGAAGCTGAGCATGAGAAAAAGTTGGCTGAAGCGGGTAGGGACAAAACGTCCAACTACCCGCTTATCAGCAACTTATCCATAGCGGCTTTTTTATTATGTTTAAAAACTCTGAAGAAGTATACTCCACAAACACCATGAAGGTACGTTTATTTATTGTAATCTTCATCCTTAAGTGAATCATGTCATATACATAGAAATAGGACCTTCATTTATGATGAAAATTTGAGGAGCTGAGTGAAATGACTAGAATTTCTGAATTTCAAATTAAGGATATCGTCAATATAGCGGATGGGAAGAAGTTGGGTAATATGTCAGATCTTGAAATCAATACAGCTACAGGGAAGATTGAAGCGATTATAGTCTCCAATGGCACCAGGTTAATGGGGTTTTTCGGGAGGGAACAGGACATTGTGATTCCTTGGCGAAAAATAAAAAAAATCGGTGCGGATGTCATTCTTGTTGAACATCAGACAGTATTTCAAGCAGAACTGAAAGATGAAAGGTTTTAGAGGGTGCAGGGTGCAAAAATATGATACACTAGACTAAAAATAAAGAGGTTTAAATCATGAAAGAACCATTTGTTTTAATAGAAGACCAATATTTGCTCATTGACAGCTGGAGGCATCAAAACCTCCAGCTTGTAGCGGGCTTCTCCACGAAAGATGGGGGAGTTAGTTCTGGAAACTTTAAAACGTTGAATACCGGTTTTCACGTAGGGGATAAGCTAGATGATGTCCAGGAAAACCGCCGAATTTTAGCAGAAAAGCTATCTTTTCCGCTCGATGAATGGATAGGAGCCGAGCAAACGCATGAAACATATATCCAGCAAGTGACCAGTCTCGATGCCGGGAAAGGCGCAGCAGATTATGCTTCAAGCTTTAAGGCTACAGACGGGTTTTATACGAAGGATAAAAATGTTTTATTGACCCTTTGCTATGCTGACTGCGTGCCCTTATATTTTTTGGCTCCAGCACATGGTATGATTGGAGTGGCGCATGCTGGCTGGAAGGGTACCGTTAACGGAATTGCACGAAAAATGGTTGAAGCTTGGCAGAGTAAGGGTATAAAGTCAACGGAGATATTTGCTGTAATTGGACCATCGATTTGTTCAAAGTGCTATGTTGTTGATGATAAAGTGATAGATTTGGTGCAGAATTTGCTGGAAGATAATGACGAAAAGCCCTATAATTTAATCAGCGATGGACAATATCATTTAGACCTTAAACAGCTTAATGCAATGGTTCTTCAAAAATCGGGAATTCCAAAAAGTCAGATTGACGTGACATCATATTGTACAAGCTGTAATCATGACTTGTTTTTTTCGCATCGCCGCGATAACGGAAAGACAGGTAGATTGATGAGTTTTATTGGTTGGAAGGAGGATTTAGGGAAGCAGTGAAAGTAGTAGATAATTTAAAAAACATCGAAGAAAAGATAAATAAAGCATGTGAAATTAGTGGCAGGAACCGTGATGAGATAAAGTTAATCGCGGTGACGAAATATGTTTCCATTGAGAGAGCAAAAGAGGCCTTGGAAGCCGGCATATTCGATTTAGGTGAAAATCGAGATGAGGGTTTATTGAATAAATATGAAGTGCTGAAGGATGAGCCAAACTGGCATTATATTGGCTCCATGCAAACACGCAAAGTAAAGAATGTCATTGATAAAATTTCGTATATTCATTCATTGGATCGTATTTCTTTGGCAGAAGAAATACAAAAACGGGCAATTGAGCCGATAAACTGTTTAGTCCAGGTTAACGTTTCAGGTGAAGAATCTAAACATGGAATAGATCCTGAAGAGGCACTTGATTTTATAAACGGGCTATCAACTTTAGATAAGGTAAATGTTGCTGGATTAATGACAATGGCGCCTTTGACAGATGATGAACAGTTATTGCGTAGATGCTTCCGAAAATTAAAGGGACTTCAGGTGGAAATCCAAAAAGCTGGCTTAAGACATGCTCCATGCACTGAATTGTCCATGGGGATGTCCAATGATTTTACGATTGCGATTGAGGAAGGCGCTACAATGATTCGAATTGGTACAGCACTGGTAGGCGAAGAATTATAAGGAGGTACGCATAGATGACGTTCGTATCAAAATTTAAATCTTATTTCGCGCTGGATGATGAGTATGAGTACAAGGAAGAAGTGGTGGAAGAAGAGGAGGCTGAACAAAAAGTCGTGAAATCAGGTAAACAACAGCAGTCCGCTTCTACAGGAAATAACTCCAATAAGAATATCGTAAGTTTGCAAAGCGTACAGAAATCTTCTAAAGTAGTATTGTTGGAACCTCGTGCTTATGCAGAAGCCCAAGAAGTTGCGGACCATTTGAAAAACCGTCGTGCCGTTGTTGTGAACCTTCAGCGGATTCAACATGACCAAGGAAAGCGAATCATTGATTTTTTAAGTGGAACTGTCTATGCAATCAGCGGGGATATCCAAAAAATTGGAACAGATATATTCTTATGTACTCCAGATAACGTCGATGTTTCGGGTAATATTACCGGTTTCGCCGCCGAAGAGGAGTATGAAGAAGCGAGGTGGTAATGGTTAATGGGTTTAGTGCTTCAAGGTTTATATTATTTAATTGAAATTTATTCAATGGCATTAATCGGTTACATATTAATGTCATGGTTCCCTAATGCTCGGGAAACATCGATTGGCCAATTCCTGGAAAAGATTTGCGAACCTTATTTAGAACCGTTCAGAAAATTTATACCACCCCTTGGCATGATCGACCTTTCGCCGCTTGTGGCCTTGTTGGTTCTTAACTTTGCCAGCGGATATGGAATCTATTATCTGCAAACTTTAATCGGGTGATTAACTTTTAATCTGAAAATGCGTATTTCTTACTACACAGTTGGATAATGCTCCACTGTGTAGTAGCGCAACGAAGAAGTCATTATTTATATCCTGATGACCGACCATTAATTAGACAAGTAAGGAGCATTTATTCAATCATGAGTATTTATCAGCATTTCAGGCCGGAGGAAAAGGATTTTATCGATCAGGCAGTGAATTGGATTGACCAGGTGAAAAATTCTTATGCTCCAAAACTTTCTGATTTTCTCGATCCGCGTCAGCAGGAAATCCTTTCTGCCTTATTAGGGAATGATTCGGATGCAAAGCTGCAATTATATGGCGGGAGTGATTTCGTTGAACGAAAACGTGTGCTCATTTACCCTGATTATTACTCTCCTGAACCATCAGATTTCAATATCTCCTTATACGATATCTCCTATCCAAAAAAATTTGTTACATTAGAGCACAGGCAAATACTTGGAACCTTGATGTCTCTGGGGGTAAAACGTGAAAAATTTGGTGATATAATAGTGACAGAGGAGCAAATTCAATTTATCGCTGCCGAAGAGATGGATTTATATCTCGTAGGAAACCTAGAAAAAATAGGTAGCGCTTCCGTTACGATTAAAAGGCTTCCCATCGAGAATATCATCGAGTTGGAAGAAAATTGGGAAGAGCAAGTAACTACTGTTAGTTCTTTAAGGCTTGACAGTGTGTTATCGTCCGTCTTGAATATTTCTCGTCAAAAAACACAAGTGCTGATAACTTCGGGAAAAGTAAAGGTGAATTTTAAGCAAACAGATAATGTTTCGGAAGAATGCCGCGAGGGTGATACACTTTCTATCAGAGGTTTTGGTAGATGTAAATTAGCCTCAATAGATGGAAAAACCAAAAAGGATAAGTGGAGAATCTCATTAGGCAGACAAAAATAATTCAATCGCAAGCAGGATTCATACATTTATTGTCGAATATAGAGTTTTAACATACTAGAGTAGAAACCGTTCTGGAGGTGCCGTAATGCCCTTAACCCCGATAGATATACATAACAAGGAATTTGGTAAAGTATTTCGAGGGTATGATGAAGATGAAGTAAATGAGTTTCTCGACCAGGTCATTAAAGATTATGAACTGATTTTGAGAGAGAAAAAAGAACTTGAAGAAAAATTAAACGAAACTTATGATCGTTTAGGACACTTTACGACAATTGAGGGTACACTTAATAAGTCGATTATTGTCGCACAGGAAGCAGCAGAAGAATTAAAGCGCAATGCTCAAAAAGAGGCCAAGCTGATCATTAAGGAAGCTGAGAAAAATGCTGATCGGATCGTCAATGAGTCGCTTGTGAAAGCAAGAAAAATAGCGATGGATATTGAGGATTTGAAAAAGCAGTCAAAAGTATTCCGGACACGTTTTAAAATGCTTGTCGGAGCACAGCTTGATTTGCTGGACAATGATGATTGGGATCATCTTCTTGATTATGAAGTAGATGCGACTGAAATAGAACTAAATGAAAGAGTGGAAGAGGAAATTTAAAGGTTTCCTTGACTTTAAACACTTTTTTCGCATATAATTTTTTAACAATACTATTCATGATGACATTAGACGATGACAGGGACAGTAGATTCTTCAAACACTTATATTTAGCGAGCCGGGGATGGTGCAAGCCCGGAATAAGCGAAGAATTTGAATATCACCCTTGAGTTCTGAGTTGAACCTGCTGTTGCAGTAAGTAAACGATGCGTTTCATTCACGTTACGAATGCTCGAGAGGATGGATTCGCTTTATTGTGAATCTTTCTAGCCAGGGTGGTACCGCGGGAAGCAAAGCTTTCTCGTCCCTTTTTTAGGGATGAGAGGGCTTTTTATTTTGTCCGGATATCAAGTCATCGGTTCGAATGAATTTGTGTAAAGACGGATGGAGGATTTTATAATGGAATATAAAGATACCTTATTGATGCCTAAAACTGAATTTCCAATGCGTGGTAATTTGCCGAAACGTGAGCCAGAAATCCAGGAAAAGTGGAAAGAGATGGACATTTATAAAAAAGTGCAAGAACAAACTGAGGGACGTCCTTTATTCATTTTGCATGATGGACCTCCATATGCAAACGGCGATATCCATATGGGCCATGCAATGAATAAAGTTTTAAAGGATTTCATTGTCCGCTTTAAATCAATGAGCGGTTTTCAAGCACCATATGTACCGGGCTGGGATACGCACGGACTACCGATTGAGACGGCACTAACTAAAAAAGGTGTAAAGCGGAAAGAAATGAGCGTAGCTGAATTCAGAAAGCTATGTGAAGAGTATGCGTACGTACAGATCAACAATCAACGTGAGCAGTTTAAACGTATTGGGGTTCGCGGAGATTGGGAGAATCCTTATATTACCCTAAAACCAGAATATGAAGCACAACAGATCAAGGTTTTTGGTGAAATGGCGAAAAAAGGCTATATCTACAAAGGAAAAAAACCTGTTTATTGGTCTCCTTCAAGTGAATCAGCCCTAGCGGAAGCTGAAATTGAATATCAAGACAAACGTTCTGCATCTATCTATGTTGCTTTTGAAGTCACAGATGGAAAAGGTGTAATTGAAGAAGGCGTAAAAATCATTATTTGGACAACAACACCTTGGACGATTCCAGCTAACCTTGGAATCTCATTGCATCCACAATTAAATTATGTGGTGGTATCTGTCGAAAATGAAAAATATTTAGTAGCTGAAGCTCTTCTTGAATCAGTTACAGAATCTCTAGGCTGGGATAACCCAACTATTTTGAAATCGGTAAAAGGTAGCGAACTGGACCGTGCCGTTGCTAAACACCCTCTTTATGACCGGGAATCACTAGTGATGTTGGGTGAGCACGTAACAACTGAGGCTGGTACTGGTTGTGTTCATACTGCACCTGGACACGGGGAAGATGACTTTATCGTCGGGCAAAAATATGGCTTGGATGTTCTTTGTCCTGTAGATGAAAAAGGTGTCATGACAGAAGAAGCAGGGGAATTTGCAGGATTATTTTATGATCAAGCAAACAAACCAATTACGGAAAAATTAACAGAAGTGGGCGCACTATTGAATTTGACGTTCATTACCCATTCTTATCCACATGACTGGCGGACGAAGAAACCGACTATTTTCCGTGCAACGGCGCAATGGTTCGCGTCAATTAAAGACTTCCGTGGTGAACTGCTAAAAGCGATTGAAGAAACGAAATGGGTACCGGCATGGGGTGAAACACGCCTATTTAATATGGTCCGTGACCGCGGAGATTGGTGTATTTCCCGTCAGCGTGCATGGGGCGTGCCAATTCCAGTATTTTATGCAGAAAATGGTGAACCAATCATCACTGATGAAACAATCAACCATATTTCAGAATTATTCCGCGAACAAGGGTCAAACATCTGGTTCGAACAGGAAGCGAAAGATCTTCTTCCAGAAGGGTTTACCCATGAAGGCAGCCCGAACGGTATCTTCACGAAGGAAACGGATATCATGGATGTATGGTTTGACTCAGGTTCTTCCCATCAAGCAGTACTTGAAGAAAGAGATGATCTGCAGCGTCCTGCTGACCTTTATTTAGAAGGTTCGGATCAATACCGCGGCTGGTTTAACTCATCGCTTTCAACAAGTGTGGCTGTAACAGGAAAAGCACCATATAAAGGTGTGTTAAGCCACGGGTTCGCTTTGGATGGTGAAGGCCGTAAAATGAGTAAATCGATTGGGAACGTTGTACTTCCATCTAAAGTCATGAACCAACTTGGCGCAGATATTTTACGCCTTTGGGTTGCTTCTGTGGATTACCAATCAGATGTAAGAGTTTCAGATCCGATTTTAAAACAAGTTTCTGAAGTATATCGCAAAATTCGCAATACATTCCGCTTCCTGTTAGGTAATTTGGATGGCTTTAATCCTGATACTGATAAAGTGGCATTCCAAGAATTACGTGAAGTCGATCAATATATGCTAGTAAAATTGAATAAGCTGATTACTCAATCGAAACAAGGCTATGAGAATTATGAGTTTGCTACAATTTATAATATGGTCAATAACTTCTGTACGCAGGACTTAAGTTCGTTCTACCTTGATTATGCGAAAGATATTTTATATTGTGAAGCACCTAACGGTAAAGATCGTATGGCGATCCAAACGGTTCTTTACGAATCATTGGTCAGCTTAACGAAATTGGTGTCACCAATTCTTTCTCATACAGCTGATGAAGTATGGGCGTTCATTCCAGGTGTAACGGAAGAAAGTGTACAATTGACATTGATGCCCGAAGCAATTTCAATCGATAATGCTGAAGCCATTGAAGAAAAATGGACGGCATTTATGGATGTCCGTGATAATGTCTTAAAAGCATTGGAAGAAGCTCGTAATCAGAAAGTTATCGGAAAATCACTGAACGCAAAAGTGATGGTATATGTAAATGAAGAAACAAAGAATCTGCTTGATAGCATCGAAGAGAGCTTTGAACAGTTATTCATCGTATCCGAGTTTGTAATCGCTGGCGATGTGGCAAGTGCCCCAGCAGAAGCGGTAAAACTTGAGGATATTGCTATTCTTGTAACAAAAGCAGAAGGTGAAACGTGTGAACGTTGCTGGAATGTTTCAAAAGAAGTAGGCCAAGTGGAAGAACATTCAACACTTTGCCCACGCTGTGCAACTGTAGTGAAAGAGCATTATGTGAATCAATAATTTAAAAGGAGGGCCGGTTCCCATTAGATGAGGGGACCGGCCTTTTTCATGGGAAATGGTTTCTAGTGTGTGAAACAGCCAAAATCATTTGCGAAAATAAATTGTTTCCTAAAAAAGGAAAGGAGAACCTTGTCAGCCCAAGCTTATATTCACCACGTGCTGATTGAGGTCTTCTGTTTTTCGTATTAGTCATTATTTCTAGTTTATGMTACAATTCAAAAGTGAAGATTTGATTAGTTTGGGGGAAAAAATGTGTTTTATTACTTAATTGCCCTTTTGGTCATAGCTTTCGATCAGCTGACAAAATGGATGATTGTGAAAAAAATGGAGTACGGAGAAAGCATTGAAATTATTGAAAACCTTCTATATATCACCTCGCATCGTAACCGTGGGGCCGCATGGGGAATTCTACAAGGTCAAATGTGGTTTTTCTACATCATCACCATCGCTGTCATTATTGGACTTGTCTATTATATTCAGAAAATGGCGAAGGAAAGCCGTTTGCTTGGAGTTTCACTTGCGCTCATGCTAGGCGGTGCGATTGGTAATTTTATCGACCGTGTTGTTCGTCAGGAAGTAGTCGATTTCGTTCATACCTATATATTCAGCTATAGTTTCCCGGTATTTAATGTTGCTGATGCTGCGCTTTCAATTGGTGTCGGACTGCTCGTGATTCATATGTTTTTAGAAGAAAAAAACGCTAAGGAGTAAGATAATGGATAAAAGGTTATACAGCATCGATGAAACACTAAAAGGCGTTAGGATTGATAAGGCTCTTTCTACATTAAATGAGGAATGGTCACGTACTCAAGTCCAGCAATGGATTAAAGATGACCATGTTTTAGTTAATGGGGCTGCAATAAAAACGAATTACAAATGTATTACAGGCGATACAATTGAAGTAACGATTCCTGAACTTGAGGAATTGGATGCAATCGCTGAAGAAATGAATTTGGACATCTATTATGAAGATGCAGATGTGCTGGTTGTTAATAAACCGAGCGGTATGGTTGTCCACCCAGCGCCAGGACATGTATCTGGTACACTTGTAAATGGATTGATGGCTCACTGCCAGGATCTTTCTGGAATCAACGGTGTAATGCGTCCAGGTATCGTTCACCGAATCGATAAAGATACATCAGGTTTATTAATGGTTGCTAAAAATGATATGGCGCATGAAAAGCTTGTTCAGCAACTGGTTGATAAAACTGTTACCCGTAAGTATCAAGCTGTAGTTCATGGGGTTATCCCACATGACTTCGGAACGATTGACGCTCCAATTGGCCGTGATAAAAAAGAACGCCAAAGCATGACGGTAACAGACTCTAACTCCAAAAATGCTGTAACTCATTTCCGTGTCATCGAACGTTTCACTGCTTTTACTTTGGTGGAATGTCAGCTTGAAACAGGAAGAACTCATCAAATCCGTGTTCATATGAAATATATCGGATTCCCGCTTGCAGGAGATCCAAAATATGGTCCGAAGAAGACGTTGAAGTTAGATGGACAAGCATTGCATGCCGGATTGCTTGGTTTCGTTCATCCTCGTACAAATGAGTATATGGAATTCGAAGCACCAGTTCCGGAAGAGTTCGAAAATCTTATTAATCAATTACGTAGAAGTAAGGATTGACAATAGAGTTTTTATGATATATTATAATAATAACTTAATGAGAACCTTTAACACAGTCCAGAGAGACTGAGAAGGAAACGGATACGCTAAATGGGATAATTGTACCCATAGCGATGAAATCCTCACGCCTTCTGGGTGTGAGG